>CAXTXZ010000280.1:1527-5333 GCA_964248015.1 uncultured Rhodopila sp.
GCCTTGAGGAAGCAACGATCGATGCGCTGCACCGGGCGATCAGGGACGGCGCCACGACCTGCGTCGCCGTGGTGCGGCACTACATCCGGCGGGTGCGCGCTTTCAACGGCGTCTGCAGCATGCTGGTCACGACGGACGGCGAACCGGTGCCCGAGTTTTTGGGGGCGACTCGAGGCATGGCTCCGATCCGCTTTCCGACCGAGACGGTGAAGGCGTCCAGCTTCCTGCCGGACCTGGATCGTTACACCGGGCCGCCGCTTGAATTCGGCCGCATGGAGACGACCTGCTCTGATGCCGGCGTCCATCAGCAGTTCGGCATGATCGTGGGCGTGCCCAATGCCGGACAGGTCAACGCGCTGGGCACAATCAACATCCGGGGCGAGCGGTCGGTTACATGCCCCGGCGCGTTCGATCGGCATCCGTCGCAGGGTCCGCTGCCTCCCGGTGCGCCTCCGGTCTGCGAGATGTTTCGCCGCCAGCCCGATGCGCTGGAACGCGCGGCGGAGCTGGATGCCGCATATGGCCGGACTCCGGATTTGGAGGCACTGCCGATGTATGGCGTGGTGTGCTCCTTCAAGGACCCGTTCGACACCAAGGACATGCGCTCCACCGGCGGCGGCGATGCGGCTTACGACATCGATTTTCCTGCGCGCGACCATATCCTGGTTGGGCAGTTGCGCGCCAAGGGGGCGATCATCTTCGCCAAGGCGGTCAATACCGAGTACAACGGCAGGGCGGGGGACCCAGGCGGGCGGCACGAACCGAGCATGGTGCTGCCCTCGACGCTTGGTTATCAACGCAGCACCTGGGCGGGTAATCCGTCCAATCCGTACGACACCACGCGGGCGGCGTCGTTGGGTTCAAGCTCGGGGTCGGCGCTGTCGGTCAGCACCAACATGGTGATGATCAGCCTGGGCGAGGAAACCCGCGCGTCCTGCCGGGGACCGTCGAACCACAATTCGGTGGCGCTGCTGCTGCCGCACAAGGCGATGATCGGCTTTGATGGCGGCGCGATCGGGGCGGATATCTACTGCGACCGCAGCGGCATCCATGCGCGCCGGATCGGCGACGCGGCCAAGGTGCTGGATGCGCTGAAGGACCCGGTGAACGGCTACTACGACTCGCGCGATCCTTACACGACGGTGCCACGCTCGTCTGTTCTGCCCACGCCTTATGCGTCGCATGCCACGATGTCAGGCGAACCGGCGGCGCTGGCGGGCCTGCGCATCGGCGTGATCCGGGAATCGATGCTGAATCCTGGCCTGAAGCATGTCGAACCCATCACCACGGCAGCGGCGGCGGAGATCAAGGGCGTGCTGGGCGGCAGGCTGGGGGCCACACTGGTCGAGTCAGCCGATCCGGTGTGGCCGGCGGACCCTGACATCGAGAAGATGCGGACCGGCTTCCGCACCGCCCTGGCGCGCCTGGTGCCGGTCTTCATGCCGGAGCTGCTGTTTCGCCTGGACGACAGGGGCCAGCCGGTTTTCGCGGATTTCGCCGCCGCGATCCAGCCGACCGAATTCTTGCCGGGCAAGGTTTTCGGCGGCGGCACGATGACGCCTATCGATTACATGGTCGAAATGGCCGAGGGGCGGGTCGCGCCGCCCGGGAACCTGGATATCGCCACTGTGCAGAACCAGGAACTGGCGATGTCGTTCCGGTTTCATATCCCGCAGTACCTGACCCGCCGAGCGGAGGATTGGAAGGCGCTGGGGTTTGTGGAGACGCTGACGGATTTCCCCGCGCTGAACGCACGCTCGAAGTTCTGGGGCGACGACCATCGGGCCGCCTTCAGGAACTGGGAGGAGGTGACCGACCCGCGCAACGCCCTGGGCGGGCGGCAGGGCGTCGACGAACGCATCATGCTGCGCGAGCTGCTGCGCCGGGTCGACATGATGGTGATCCTGGAGAACCGGCTGGACGCGCTGGTGCGGCTGCATACGCCGCTGCCTCCTGGCAAGATCGGCGGCGCGATCGAGCCGGGCACGCCCGGCAACCTGCGGCCGGAGTCGCTGTATGGCCCGAACGCCGGGCTGACCGAGGTGCTGATCCCGGCGGGGTACGTGAAGACGGTCTATGATCCGGTGTTCAAACTCAGCGCGGATGGCCGCGCCTATGTGCCGACGTTGTCGGATGAACCGACGATTGTCGCCGATCCGGGGATGCCGTTCTCCCTGGTGTTCCGCGCCGAACCGGGGAAGGAGGACGTGCTGCTGAAGATCGCCTCGGCGTACGAGGCGGCGTCGATGCGGCGGGTGATGCCGCCGGCGTTCGGTCCCTTGCCGACGCAGTCCTGACGATGCGACGCCGTGATGTGTTGAAAACCGGGCTGGCGCTGGCGGCGTCTCCGGCGGTGGCGCAGCCTGCCACGCAGACCCTGCGCATCGGCATGACGACGTCGGATCTACCGACGACCGGCGGCATCCCCGACAATGGCAGCGAGGGAGGCCGTTTCGTCGGCTACACGATCTACGACGCGCTGGTGAACTGGGATTTCACGCGCACCGACAGCTTCGCGGAGCTGACGCCCGGCCTGGCGACCGAGTGGACGATCGACCCGGACAACCATCTGCGCTGGATCTTCACGTTGCGGGAGGGGGTCAAATATCACGACGGCACCTTGTTCAAGGCTGATGACGTGCTGTGGAACTTCGACCGGCACCTGAACGAGCAGGCGCCGCAGTTCGACCGCGCGCAGGCGCTGACCTACCGGCCCTACACGTCGCAGGTGAAGCGCACCGAAAAGATCGACGAGACGCATGTGGCGCTTTACACGGACGCGCCGTTCAGCATGCTGCCCTATCTGCTGTCGCGCGTTTTCATGGTCAGTCCGACGCAGTACGCCAAGGTCGGCAATTGGCTGGATTTCCAGAAAAGCCCGACGGGGACAGGACCCTTCAAGATGGTGCGGGTGGTGCCGCATGTCTCGATCGAACTGGCGCGCAACGAGGCGTACTGGGACCGCGCGCGCGTGCCCAAGGTGGACAAGCTTGTCCTGTTGCCGATCGCCGACTCCAATACGCGGGTGGCCGCGCTGCGCTCGGGGCAAGTGGACTGGATCGAGTATCCCGCGCCCGATGCGGTGTCGACGCTGAAAGCGGCCGGGTTCCAGATCGTCACGAAGCCGTATCCGCATATCTGGGCCTGGCATGCCAACAACACCGATACCTCGGCGCTGCGCGACAAGCGGGTTCGGCTGGCGCTGAACTACGGGTTGGACCGGGACGGGCTGGTATTCCTGCTGGGCGGCACGGCGACGCCCGCGCGTGGCCCTTGGCCGGATACCTACAAATACTTCGGCAATCCGAAGGAGCACTACACCCATGACCCGGTCAAGGCGCGCGCCCTGCTGGCGGAAGCGGGCTATGGCCCGGAGAACCCGCTTCGCCTGAAAGTGCAGATCCCGACCGCCGGATCGGGCAACATGGTGCCGCTGCCGATGGGGGAGTTCGTCCAGCAGAACTACAAGGACATCGCCGTCGAGGTGGAGTACGAGATGGTCGACTGGGGCACCATGCTGACCACCATGCGCACCCGTCCCGATGCACCGAACGCTCCGCGGCGCGATGCCATCAACCACGGACTGCCAATTTCCGATCCCACACAGTTCTTCCTGAATTACCATGGTTCCGCGATCCCGCCCAACGGTTCGAACTGGAGCGCCTACCGCAACGCCGAGGTCGATGCGCTGCTGTCCGAGGCGCTGCGCACGTTCGAGCCGGCGGCGCGGGACGGGTTGATCACCCGCGCGCACGAATTGGTCGTGGACGACGCGCCGTGGGTCTTCGTGGTGCACGACCTGAACC
>CAXTXZ010000280.1:5343-5775 GCA_964248015.1 uncultured Rhodopila sp.
GCCGGCAGGCGCAGAGCTGGTACCAAGATTTCACCCAATTAACGATGGCGGGACGGTAGTGCTGCCAGGCATGGATGTCGTGCCTGCCGGCAGTGTGATGCGCCCTAAACCACTGTTAGGCTGATTGCGCAGTCCAGCAATGGTTTAATTCATTAGTTTGGCAAACCGAAATGTTCCAGTCAGGTTGGTCTTGCGCTATTCCGCAGCCACTGTCTCGGCTGTCTCCAGGTGCCGGTAGTTTCGCGATGCGTACCAAACGGCGTAGTCGTGGTAAGTGGTGTCCTCATATTTCGCCGGCGTCCGCGCGTCCTGGCAGCTTGGCAGGCACGAGATGACCGTGTCGGGATGCGGATCGAAGAAGAACGGGATGGCGTAGCGCGCCTGCCCGGTGGTGTTGGTGCCCCGGTGTGGCGTCGACAGGAAGCGGTCGTT
>CAXTXZ010000281.1:0-5755 GCA_964248015.1 uncultured Rhodopila sp.
TCGCCGAGGCTGATGTCGACCATGTGGTTGCCGACGCGGATGACGTGTCGACGCAACGCCTGATCAGCATGCGCGGCGACTGGGCCAATGCGGCGCCTGGTCCAGGACCTCACGATATCGAAACAGAATGGGTTCTGTTCACGTCAGGAACGACAGGGCGGCCAAAGATGGTCGGCCACACGCTGTCCAGCCTGACCGGGCCGCTGGATGACGGTGTTGTCCTGCCGAATGGCGTGGTCTAGAGCACGTTTTACGATGTGCGCCGCTACGGCGGCCTGCAGATCCTCTTTCGCGCGCTGATCGGCGGCGGATCGCTCGTGCTGTCGGATGCCGAGGAAACAGCCGGGGCCTTCTTGAAACGCCTTGCCGCCGCGCATGTCACTCATATTTCCGGGACACCGTCGCATTGGCGGAAGGCGCTCATGAATGACGCAGGCTCGATCATACGACCGGCCTATGTCCGCCTGTCGGGAGAGGTTGCGGACCAGCCGCTCCTGGACAGCCTGCGGCGGGCCTTTCCCGATGCCAACATCGCACATGCCTTCGCCTCGACGGAAGCCGGTGTCGCCTTCGACGTGAGGGACGGCCTGGCTGGGTTTCCCGCATCGTTCCTGACAAATGGCGCCGTGGAGATGCTCATCAAGGATGGCACGCTGCGCATCCGGTCGTCGCGCACAGCCATTCGCTATCTTGGACAGAAGCTGCCGCAAGAGGATGGCTTCATCGATACCGGTGATCTGGTCGAGCAGCGTGGCAACCGTATCTACTTCATGGGACGCAAGGAGGGCGTGATCAACGTCGGCGGCCTTAAAGTCTTCCCCGAGGAAGTGGAGGCCGTGCTCAATCGGCACCCCCTGGTGCGGATGTCACGCGTCTGGCCACGCAAAAGCCCGATCGTGGGGGCTATTGTCGCTGCTGACGTGATGATCGGGCCCGGGGCCGACCAAGATTTCGCTGACGTGCGGAAAGAGCTGGCGGAGATGTGCCGCGCGTCACTCGCGCCGCACGCGGTGCCAGCCACATGGCGGAAGGTTGACACGATCGAGATGACCGCCTCGGGCAAGGTCCGCCGTGCGTAGGCTTGTGGTCGTCACCGGGGGCACGCGAGGCATCGGCCTTGGCGTCTCGCAGGCCTTGGTCGAGGCAGGGTATCGGGTCATCGTCATCGCGCGCAGGCCTGGCGCCGAACTGGAAGCCGCCATGGCAACGGACCCGGAAGCTTGGTCGTTCGCGCAGTGGGACCTTTCCGAGATCGATACGCTGGGGCGGTTGGCCCGAGGGTTGCGCGATATCGGCCCCGTGTATGGATTGGTCAACAACGCGGGGATCGGCACGGCCGGCATTCTCTCATCGATGCCGGACTCGCAGATCCAACAGCTCGTGCGGCTGAATGTCCTGTCGCCGCTCACGCTGACCAAATACCTGCTGCGTCCGATGATGACGGCACGGGCGGGCCGGATCATCAACATGTCGTCCATTGTCGCCAGCACAGGCTTCAGCGGCTTGTCCGTCTACAGCGCGTCCAAGGCATCACTGATCGGCTTCACCCGTTCCCTGGCGCGAGAGGTCGGCTCGCTTGGCATCACCGTCAACGCCGTGGCGCCGGGGTTCGTCGACACCGAGATGACGCTCGGCCTTCAAGACAACCACCGCCAGCAGGTCATCCGCCGGAGCGCGCTTCAGCGCCTGCCAACCGTGCGGGACGTCGCCGCCGCGGTCGCGTTCCTGATGAGCGGGCAGGCCGCCAACATAACGGGAACCGTCATGACCGTGGACGCCGGCAACACCGCGTGACGGCGAGCAAAGCCTGGGCACGCGCGCTGGAGGCCTCAAAGCGTGCCGCCGGCCGCACGCTGCCTGAACTGCTGCCATCCCTTGCGAGCCAATTCGGGGACGCATCGGCCCTGATCGATCCGGATGAAGAGGTCAGCTACCGAGAACTGGACGCCAGGGTCAATCGCTACGCCAGATGGGCCATGGCGGAAGCTTTGCAGGCGGGCGATGTCGTTTGCCTGCTGCTGCCGAACTCAGCCGACTACTTGGCGGTCTGGCTTGGATTGACGCGCATCGGATGCATTGTCGCGCTGCTGAATAGCCACTTGCCGCGAGCGGCGCTGGAACACTGTGTCCGGGTCGCCGGTTCAAAATTCGTGATCAGCGATCCCCGGCTGCAGGCCGGCGTTGCTGGCGTCGCGCCAGTTCTTGACTGGGCAGAGATCCGAGCCCGGAGCGGCGGCCTGGCGGCGGATCCCCTTGAGGTGGAGTTGCCGAAACCTGATGACACGGCGCTGCTGATATACACTTCGGGCACGACCGGGCTGCCCAAGGCCGCCAATATCACGCATCGGCGCATTGTCGAATGGAGCTTCTGGTTCGCCGGCATGATGGACTGCCAGCCGAACGACAGGCTCTATGACTGCTTGCCGATGTATCATGCCACTGGCGGCATTGTTGCAACTGGCGCGATGCTGGCAGCCGGCGGTTCGGTCGTCATCCGGCCGCGATTCTCTGCAACCCACTTCTGGGATGACATCTGCGACAACGGTTGCACGATATTTCAATACATTGGCGAACTGTGCCGGTACCTGACGCAAACCGGGCCGCATTCGCGGGAGGGGGAGCACCGGCTTCGTCTGGCCTGTGGAAACGGAATGCAGGGGGCAGTATGGAAGGTTTTTCAGGAACGGTTCTCTGTCCCTCAGGTGCTTGAGTTCTATGCCGCCACCGAGGGAAACTTGTCGCTGTATAATTGCGAGGGCAAGCCTGGCGCCATTGGGCGCATACCTTCCTACCTAGCTCGACAATTCGCGGTCAGGCTCATTCGCATCGATCCGGAGACTGGTGCCCCCATACGGAACGCCGACGGCTTCTCCGTGATCTGTGCTGGTAATGAGGCGGGTGAGGCAATCAGCCTCATGCAGGGGCGCGGATTTGACGGCTACACCGACGCCGAGGCGTCTGAGCGGAAAATCCTGCGCGATGTGTTTGCCGTTGGAGACGCCTGGTTTCGCTCCGGCGACCTGATGCGGCGTGATCGCTTTGGGTTTTTCTATTTCGTCGATCGACTGGGCGATACGTTCCGATGGAAGGGAGAGAATGTGTCGACAACAGAAGTCGCGAACGTCTTGCTGGCTTGCGACGGCATTGAGGATGTCGTGGTCTATGGTGTTCCCGTTCACGGCGTCGAGGGACGGGCCGGAATGGCTGCCTTGGTTGTCAACAAGGCATTCGACTTTAGCGTTTTCGAGACGTATCTGACGCAGAACTTGCCGGAGTACGCACGTCCGGTCTTTGTGCGGCTTTGTCCTGTGCTCGCTGTTACGGGCACCCTCAAACTAACCAAAGCCGATCTGGTCCAAGACGGCCTGGAGAAGGCATCCGATCAAATATGGCAACGGGATCGGCACGGGGTTTTCTGTCCGTTCAATCCAAGGCTGAGGCAGGCGTTGTTGATTTCCGCGGCACTACCTGCTGGCAGCCCGAATGGAAAACCAGTCCGTCATGGTCAACAGCCTCCATGACGGATTGGTGCCTGGAGGACGTCTGGCTGAGCCGATGAAGCATTAATCGGTTTCAGACCTCGGTGCGTTAAGGAAAAGCTCAAGGGGGCGTTTCCTCATGATCAGCCTTCTGCCAGAAACCCAAGCAATCACAAGTATGGTCGCGGCCAAGAACAGGCTGGCAAAGGCGGCGCTGAATGCCGGCGTCCCAGCCGTCACCGGGCTGACGGAAATGGCTTCGCTCGATGTCTGGACAATCTCTCCTATGCCAGCCTGATCTCCCTCTTCCGCGGCCTTGGCCGTGCCGTAAAGCTTTTGAGCAGCCGTGACACGTTCGTGCTGATCCATGATGCGGGCGTTCAGCAGGGACAGCCGCAGGTCAGCTTGTCCCAGGCGAACCAGTTGCTGGTCGATCAGACCTATCGACACGCCATCGATGTTCTGTCGTGCCCTGAGGGCATCAAGTTCTGCCTGTGCGCTGAAGCGGTCCTGGTCGATTGCTGCCGCGTCAGGGGACGAAACGATCGGCAGCCTGGCTGGAATGACACGAGTCCCGCCGGTCTGCTCCTGGATGACGGACGGCCTCTGCTGGAGCCACTGGATCAAAGGATCAGTTGCGTCATTGCCTAAAAGAACGCCAAGCTGTCGCCAATGGCGGTCAGCCCATACCTCCGGCGCCGTGATGGCGACTGGCGTGATTCCCGCGAATGCGGGCACCATGCCCGGAATGGAACCTTTCGGTGCCTGTGCAAGGACGATTGCTTGAGGATCGGAACCATTGGCATCACTCTCGGGCTGCTGGGGCTGTGCGTTTATGTCCGCACGCTGCGCTATCCGTGGTTGCCCAGCCGTAGCAACACCCAATGTCGGTTTTGGTTCGGCATGCCCCTGTTCCAGGCTGTCCAAATCCCGCAGGGCTTGCGCGATCCGCGCTTCGTGAGTGGCAAAACCGGCGCCAGCGGCGGCCTTAGGCGGCAATCCCTGCTTCCGGGTCATGAACTGGTTCAGCAGACGTGGCGCCGACTGTAGCGGCGACTGGCCAGATGATAGTTTAGCGGCGACAGCGTCAGGCCCGGCAGCCTGATCCTGCACAACGACAAGCTGCTCTTTGGGCTGCACCGAAACAGCCCGCGCCGGATGGCTCTGCTCGGTGGTTACGTTTCGTGCCTGCGAAGCCCTGGCACGACTGTCAGTTTGACTGGACGGAGCATCGACAACCATCCTGGAGCGGCTTTGGGCGAGATCGGCAAGGTGGACACTGAGTGCCTGGACACGCTCCACGGTCTGTCGCAGGCGAGCGTCAATTTCATTTCGATGCTTGATTAAAATTGCACGCTGCTGGGCGAGGTCAGGCGTGCCGATCGCGTTCCGCATCTCCCGGCGCGCCTGCTCCAGTTGTTCAAGGTCTTTCACGCTACTTGCGATCGTTGCCTCAGCAGCTTTGCTGCTGCGCCCCTCCAGGATCTTTGCACGCAATATTTGATAGTTGAGAACGAACTGATTGAGAGCCTTGGCGGCAGTGCTTGCATTGGTATGTTCAAAAGTCAGATGGATGATGCCCGATTGCTGTATCGGTATCACCCTTAGTGACGACTGGAATTGCCGAATGCCAGCGTCCCACGCCATCTGCGCGCCGGTTTGAGACGTCAGGAAGTTGGGATAAAGCTCGGCAATTCCAAAATGCGCCAGCGTTTGCTCAACGACAACAGGATTGGCAAGAAGGTCTGCCTCAGCGTTGAAAAATTCCTGGCTCGGCACCTGCAATGCTGGTCCGATTACGTCACCGCTGCTTTTTGCCTGATGTTCAAGGCTGGTGGTGACGGTTACACTGGTCTGGGCACGATAAAGGACAGATGACCAAGAGTGAAACAAAAGCGCGATCATCGCCAGCCCGATCAACGCCAAGCACAAACCGAATTTACTGTGCCTGAGTAAAGGAAGTAACAGCCAACGGCGTATAAAGCCAACGAGCCTGTCTAAGTCCGCGGCGGCAGGCTTCGGCCTGTAAGGCTCTGGCCACTGGTGGGTCATTAACCTGACAGCGCTTCTTGCCGGAAAGATTGGCCTGGTAGTCTGAAACTCATTGCAAACAGCCGTACAATGCAACCTCGATATTGAACACGTGTCATCGTTCTTTTACTGTAGGAAGTTGAAAACGGCGCTGACAGCGTTGCGCTAGTGGTCGTGGCCACTAAGCATGCCAAGATCCTGGCGCCAACCAGCTACGTGCGGCAAGCAACAATCTGGCAAATCCA
>CAXTXZ010000282.1:0-5738 GCA_964248015.1 uncultured Rhodopila sp.
CCGCGGTGTGCGGCGACGCCGAGAAGGTGCGCTACGTTCCCACCACCGGCACCAGCCGCTTCGCCGCCCTGCAATCGGGCGAGATCGACATCCTGTCGCGCAACACCACCTTCACCTTCCTGCGCGACGTCACCATCGGCCTGCGCATGGTCATGGTGAACTTCTACGACGGCCAAGGCTTCCTGGCGCGCAAGGAAGCCAAGGCCGAAAGCCTGAAGGACCTCGCCGGCGGCACCATCTGCATGCTGCAAGGCTCACCCACGAGCTTAACCTTTCGGACTGGATGAAGCAGCACGACATCCAGTTCCACATCGTCCTGCTCGACACCACCGACGTCCTGATCAAGACGGTGCTGTCGAACCGCTGCGACGCCGCGTCCTCCGACAGTTCCAACCTCGCCTCCATCCGGGGCGCCGGCCTGCCCAACCCCGACGACTTCGTCATCCTCCCCGACCGCATCAGCAAGGAGCCGCTCGGCCCGATGGTCCGCCGCGCCGACGACCAGTGGTTCGACATCGTACCCTGGTCGATGATGGCCATGCTGGAAGCCGAGGAACTCGGCGTCACCTCCGCCAACGCCGACGGGATGCTGGCCGAAAGCCCCAACGCCACCGTGCAGCGCCTGCTCGGCAAGTCAGGCGATTTCGGCAAGCTGACGGGCCTCGACAACGCCTGGGCGCTGCGCATCGTCAAGCAGGTCGGCAACTACGGCGAATCCTACGAACGCAACGTCGGCATGGGCAGCGCCCTGAAGCTGGACCGAGGCCCGAACGCTCTGTGGAGCAAGGGCGGGCTGATGTACCCCATCCCGTTCCGCTGACCGCGCCTTCCTGCCCCAGCTCGCGATCGTCCTGATCGAAACTCAGGCGTGCGCCGCCGATCCAAGGAAAGCCAGCCCGGTGTCGCCTGGCACAGCGGAACGGTGACAGTTCAAGCCGCGTTCGCGTCCGCCATCGTGTCAGCCGCATGCAACGTGTTGATCATGCTTGAAACGTCGCTGGCGGAAAGCGGGCTGCTGAACAGGTAGCCCTGCACGTTGGCGCAGCCGAAGGCCCGCAACGCCGCAAGCTGTTCCGGCGTCTCCACGCCTTCCGCCGTCGTCGTCATCCCAAGCCCGTCGGCCAGGTTGATGATGGCGTTGACGATGACCACGCTGTCCTTGTTCGTATCAATATCGCTGATGAAGGATTTGTCGATCTTGATCTTGTCGAACGGAAAGGAGCGCAGGTAGCCGAGCGATGAGTAGCCTGTGCCGAAATCGTCCAGGGCGATGCGGATGCCGCGCGCGTTCAGTTGGTGCAGCAGGGCCAGCCTGTCGTCGCTGTTCTGCAGCAGGACCGACTCCGTGATCTCAAGTTCCAGCCGGCTCGCCGCCAGTCCCGACGCCTCAAGCGCGCGTTCTATCACGTCGAGAAGGTGGCCGCCCTTGAACTGCACCGGCGAAAGGTTGACCGCGATGTCGATCCCCTCCGGCCAGTTCGCCGCCTCCTGGCAGGCCTTCCGCAGCACCCATTCGCCAATCTGTATGATCAGGCCGGTTTCCTCGGCGATCGAGACAAGGTCAGCCGGCTTGATCACGCCCCGGACCGGATGGTTCCAACGCATCAACGCCTCGAATCCCATCACCTTGCCCGAGTTGAGGTTCAGGAACGGCTGGTAGTGCAGCTCAAGCTCGTCCGCCAGCCACGCCGCCCGCAGGTCCAGCTCAAGTTCGCGGCGCGCCTGCACGCGCGCATCCATCTCCGGCTCGAAGAACCGGTAAACGCCGCGCCCCTCCGACTTCGCCAGGTAAAGCGCGATGTCGGCATCCTTCAGCAGCGTCTCGGCCACGGCGTCGTTATCGACCACGATGGCGATGCCGATGCTCACCCCGACGCTGAGCCTATGGCCATCAATGTCGTACGGCTCGCAGATCGCCCTGATGACGCGCTCGGACAGTATGGCCGCGTTTTCAGGAACCGAGAGGCCCACCTGGATGATCGCGAACTCGTCGCCGCCCAGGCGCGCCACCGTGTCAACCTCCCTGACAGCCGCCAGAAGCCGCTCCGCCACGGCGCACAGCAGCTTGTCGCCGACCGGATGGCCCAAGGTGTCGTTGATGATCTTGAAGCGGTCGAGATCGAGGCACAGCAGGGCGCACTCGGTCCCGCGACGGCTCATCGCGATCGCATGCTCCAGCCGCTCGCGGAACAAGGTGCGGTTCGGCAGCTTGGTCAAGGCGTCATGCCGCGCCATGAACACCAGGGCGTTCTCGGCGCGGCGCCGTTCCGTGACGTCCTCGTGCGTCGAGACCCAGGCGTTGTTCGCCAGCGGCTGGTAATGCATCAGGATGGTGCGGCCGTCGCAAAGCTCGTCCATGACGTCGAAGGCTTGCCCGGAGGCCGTGAGCCTGTCCCGTCGCGCCAGGAACTCAGCCTGCGTCATGTCGGGGAGGTTGCCCAATGCCCGGCGATAGTCAAGGATGTCCGACAGTGACGTGCCAGGGCGCGTCTGGTCTTCCGTCAATTGATAGATCTCGATGTAGCGGCGGTTGCAGACGATCAGCCTCTGGTTGCCGTCGAAAAAAGTAAGGCCCTGCGATATGTTGTCGAGCACCGCCTTGAACTGCAGGCGACCCAGTTCCAGGTCGGCGTTCGCTTGCGCCAGTTGCTCATTGGTCTCATGAAGCACCGAAGCTTCGCGCTGCACCGACTCCAGCAGGCGCCTTTCCAGCGCCTGTGCATGCGCCGCCTTCTCGCGAAGCATCTCGACGGCGCGGCCAATCTCGCCGAGTTGGTCAGCGCGGTCGGCGCATGGCACGGGGATGTCACGCCTGCCGTCGCCCATGCCGCGGACGGCGCCGGCCAGCGCCTGCAACGGCCGCAGGTTGGCCCGCAGCATCAGCCAGCCGATGCCGCCCACGGCAAGCAACACGACCGCCGCGGCCGTGACGCTTCGCTCGATGATCGCGTCCAGCACCGCTTGCACATAGGTCCGTGGCACGCCAACGAACAGGATGCCAATCTGGCGCCCCGCGGTGTCGCGCAACGGCTCGTAGACCGTGAATTCGTCAACGCCGAGAATGTTGTTCACGCCACGGAAGGTTTGTCCATGGCCGATCACGGCATCCCGTGCCGCTCCCTCGGCAAGTGTCGTTCCGATCCCAGGCGATCCGTCGGGACGCGTCACGGTCGTGGCGACGCGGGTGTCGCCGACAAACACCGAGGCCGCGCCATGGGTGATGCGGCTGACATCCTCCACGGCCTTCTGAAGCATGTCGGCCACCTTGCCATCCAGTGTCAGCCGGCCATCGTCGTCTAGCCCCCACTTGGTCCCGCGCTGGTGCAACACTTCTTTCAGAACCGCCAGGTTGATGTCGAGGCGCTGCTGCGCGAGACGCGTCTCGGAAGCCTCGACAATGCGCAGCGTCCAGGCCTGCAGCACGAGAACGGCAACCACCACGACCGTCAGGAACGCCATCAGCAGCCGCGGCACGATGCCGATCTGACCGATACGCCTTCGTATCCCCGCGACGCTTTTGACCATAAACGCTTGACCCTGTGGCATGGCTGCACGGAGGATGGCAAAAAAGTATTAACAAACAATGTATCGCCGGCAAACCCATGCCTTGGGCCAAGCTACCTTGCACAAGGCCGGACACCCGAGGTTGATCCTTGGCGGCGGCGGCACCGGTTTGGGCGTCTCCTCGCTGGTGGGCGCACGGATGTCAGAGTATCCGTCTTGGTCAAGCGGCTTTCAGCGCCCATGTTCGGTTATCGCGCAGCAGGGCGTTTGCGATGATGACGAGTTTGCGCATGATGGCGACTTTCGCGGGTTTTCCGGCGGCGCGGAGTTCCAGGTACTTTGCTTTGAGGGGCAGGTTGAAGCGGATGGCGACCAGGGCGGGCCTGTAGAGTGCCTGCCTGAGCGTTGCGCGTCCGCCCTGGATGAAGCTTTTCCCGCGCCAGTTCCCTGACTGCGTGGTGACGGACGCCAAGCACGCCGCCAGTCTGGCCGGACTGGCGCCCGTCACCAGGCAGTCCGGACACTGGAAAGGCAAAAGCTTCATCCCAGGGGGAAGAGCCAGCCTCAAGCACGCCATCTACAGGCCCGCCCTGGTCGCCATCCGCTTCAGTCCGCCGCTCAAGGCTGAATGCCTCGCCCTGCGTCAGGCCGGAAAACCCGCCAAGGTGGCCATCGTCGCCATCATGCTAAAGCTCGTCATCCTCGCCGACGCCTTGCTGCGCGATAACCGCACCTGGACGTTGGAAAGGGCTTGACCAGGACGGATACTCTAGTTGTCGTCAATCCACGCGCAAGCCGATCATGGCGTGAAAGCCTAAGCCACCCACGGCGTAGGCACGAAGAAACGGCCGCCCACGGTCTTCAACGCGTTGTTCTCGCTCTCCATGGCCACCGTGCGCAACGCCCGCAGAAGCCCCCCGGCAACCGTGTGCCGCCAGAACCAGGCATCCACCTGGTTGGCCGAGGGCTTCGGCCCAACAGCCTGCGCCGCCTCGCCATACAGCGCCTTGATGTCATCGCATAGGAACCGCACCGACAAAGCCGTTGTTTCCAACGCCGGCGCCACCGGCAGCCCGCCCTCCAGCACAGCCGCGACAAAATCCGGCCAGTCCCCTGGCGGCTGAAGGCTCAGCCCCACCGAGGTCCGCCCGAACCGAGCCTGCGCCGCCTGCCACAACGGCGTCAGCGCCGCCAGTTCCGCCGCGAACGCATCACGCCAAGCCGCCGGCGCGCCGGACACCGCCGCTTGGGTCATTCCAGGCGCCACCCAGTCCGTCGTGTCAATCAACCCCGGCGGATCGTCCGGAAAATCCTCCAGGATCACCGGCCCGTCCGGCCGTTCCAGCAGCGCCAGCGCCGCCCTCACCACCCGCGTCTGGAATGCCGGATCATCAGGCTCTCCCACCGGCCGTCCCAGCACGGCGGCGGTCCACAGCGCCCGAGGCGGCCGTGTCTTCTCCGCCTGCGCCCGGACCCCCGCCAGCGCCACCGTCGAGAAACCGCGTTCTTCCAGCATATGGGCCAGCGCGCACACGGCGCGCGTGCAAAGCGGTCAGACAGGTGTCAGCAGGACGGAGTCGATCCGTTCCTGCCGCAGTTGCCCCGCGATCTGGCTGACGGCGTCTTCCATCGCCGCCGGATCGGTCGAGCCCATGACGGTGTAATGCGTCTCCGCCACCCCGCCGATCACGCCCGCCGCCGCGAGTTCCCGCAACCGGTCGATCGGATAGACGACATTGACATCGCGCTGCCAGCCCGACCGGTCGAAGTTGATCGAGACATGGCTGATCAGCAGATCCCCCGCGGGCGTATCCGCCGAAAGAAACCGGCACTCGCCCGACCCGAACGGAAACGGCTTGTCGCCCCGCCTGATCAGCGCCGCGCTGGTCAGGATGGCAACCCGCCGCCGCGACAGCGGCGGCCCCGAAACGAACGGAGTCGTCTCGAACGCCCGCCAACGCAGGTTCAGCACCACCTCGCGGGGTTCGCCGGGCGCGCGCGTCACGCGCTCGAACGCCTTCAGCTCGCGCACCGGGCGCGTCACGCTCGCGACCATCTGGTGGACATAGCCCTGCCCCCCCTCGTCACCCGCGCCGCGTTGCTCTTCTTCAAACCCCCCCCCGGCCACGGGGGCGGCCCCGAAACGAACGGAGTCGTCTCGAACGCCGGACAAGGCAGGTTCAGCACCACGTCGCGGGTCGGTTGGGGAATATCGTCAGGCCGTGCCATGGCAA
>CAXTXZ010000283.1:0-5710 GCA_964248015.1 uncultured Rhodopila sp.
AACGTTTCGAACGCCGCCAACTGGCCGCCTGGTCCCACGACATCGTAGTAGACAACCGTGATGGTGGTGAACGCGCCGGGCTGTGACCCCGGATCAACGGTGAAGGCGGCAAAGCCATAGGCATGCGCCGCGTTCCTGACCGCCGACCAGGGCGCGGGCTCCTTCACGTAGACAGGCGGCCGCTTGCGCGTCACCGGGTCAGGCGAGCCAACCGAAACGATCACCCGGCACTGCGGCGGATCGAAGAACAGCTCGTTTGACGGGGCGGAGGTTCCGCCGCCGCCGATCACCATGTGCACCGTGCCCCTGGTGGTATCGATCACGTCGGTGGCGAGCGCCGCGGGGATCGGCGTCAGTGTCCGGTTCGCCTCCTGGCCGCGGATCGGGTGGGAGCGCTCGTAGTGATGCTCGTGGCCGCAGACCACGAGGTCCACGCCGTACTTGTCGAACAGCGGCACCCATTCCTCGCGGATTCCCAAGTCCGCGCCGTTGAACTTGTCCGCCGTCGAGATGGCGACCTGGTGCATGCACACCACGATCCAGTCTATGTCGCGGTTGTCCCTGGTGGCGGCCAGTTCCTTTTCCAGCCAGGCTTTTTGCGCCCCGGACGAATAGCCCCTCACGTAGGAGTTGCCGCCGTCCTGGTATGTGACGTCGTCGTTGGCGATGCTGATCACCCGCACCGAGCCGGCGGTGAAGGCATACCAAAGCCCGCGTGTCACGTCGGTCTGGCCGGTTGCCTCCGGCACCGAGAAATAGGTCTGGTAAGCCTGGTAGCCAATGGGTCCGTTGCCCAGTTCGTTCTCGTGGTTGCCGGGCGACGGCATCCAGGGGCGGTTGCGCGCGCTGCGGGTGTTGTTCTCCCAGAAATCCCACCAGGTTCGCACCCGGTCCTCGGACAGGTTGGCGTAACAGAGGTCGCCGTTGAAGAGGTGGAACAAGGGCCGCAGTCGCTCAACGCCGAGGGTCGTGTCCCCGGCCGCCGGGGAGCCGAGGTTGTCGTTCACGAACACAGGGACCGGCAGCGTGATCCCGGCTGGCGGCACGAACTTCCTGCCGACGGTTGGCGTGCCCTGGTCGCCGAAGCTGGTGAACGTGAACGACGCCCGGCCGCGCGGCGCGGTGCGGAACGTGCCGAACTCCGGCGCGGCGCCGTCATGCAGGGCGCCATACATGTAGGTTGAGTCGGCCTGAAGCTGGGCAAGCTTGGCGTGATGGGCGTAGACAACCTGACCCGTTTTTCCGTCGGCGTAGCTGGTCGGCGCGGCATCCACCGTTTGCTCAAGCTTGCCGTCGAGACGGCCGAGCACGACGCGGGGATTGCGCACGGGTTGCAGCGTGTGCCAGGAGACGGTGACCTCGGAGGATGCGTCCGCGCCGAATTGCAGATGCAGCCCCGCCACGGAGGGCGTTCCCGGCGGATCGGGCGCTTCGCCGGGAAGCGCGGCGGCCTTCGTGTCCTTGGCGCCGGTGACGGAGGCCGCCACTAGTGCGCCTGATCCCATGCCTGCCGCCGCGAGGAGCTTGCGACGGCTGAGTTCGAGGTTGGGTCCTGCTTCCTGTGCGGTCATATCTTGCATCCTGGCCTGTCAGAACGAGTAGCTGCCGCCCGGCAGGCTCAGGCATCCACCGCGGTTTCATGACAGTTCGGGGCTTGGGGCGCCAGAGCCAGTCCCTTGTTGGGTATGTCATGGGCCTCCAGCGGCGGCGGCTCCATGGTGGCGAAATCGCACGTCTCGTGTGGTAGCATGGCTGATCATGAGAGAGCCTCGGATCAAGCCAACTGTTGTCATCCCCGATGTGGCGCCGCTGATCCATCTTGCGGCTGGCGACGCTTTAACGGTCCTGAACGGCATGGGCCGCGTTGTCGTGCCGGATATCGTGCAACTGGAAGCGACATACGATCTCGACAAGCCGCATGCCCGGGAGATCGCTGCCTGGATGGAGGCTGGCGAGCAGCGCGGCAGCAACCAGCCGGTTGAAATCGTGGAAACTGAAATCGGCGCGCTTTACCGAATTGCCCTGGATCAGGGACTGCGCCGGCCGCGCAATGCCGGCGAGATTGGCATCGCGACGTGGTTGGCGGAAAACCTTTTTCAAATCGGTGGGCCGGCCCTCGTCGTCCATGAGAACGGTCGTGTGCCTAACTTGCCTGGTCGCGCAGGGGTCGCCGCCGGCGTGGCCGTGGCGCCAACCCGCACCAAGCTGCCCATGGCGCAGGAGCCAGGCATCATCTCGGACGCTGAAAACGTGTGGGAACGAATCACGGCTGCCATGCCGACAGCCAATCCTGCTTCCAACCTGACGATCATCAACCCGGTGAAAAAGCCATGAACGACGCTGTTGATCCCGTGATTCGCCGTTATGCCGCTGGCGAGATCTCCGCCATGGAAGCGGCCTCCGCGCTTGGCGAACCGGCGACAGTGGCCGATGTCATCGTCATGTTGCGGCAAGCTGGCTTGAAGCCGCCGGAGCCGCCGCCGGAACTGGCGCGGGCGGAACTGGCGCGCGCACGCCGCATCCTTGGGCTGGGCGGCGTGTAGGCGCGGCCAGGGCGGCGGTTCCTACGCGTCCTCGACGAACGGGTTCTTGGTGCCGCGCAACTGCAACCGGATCGGCGTGCCGGGCAGCTTGAAGGTGTCGCGCAGGCTGTTCACCAGATAACGCGTGTAGTCCTCGGGCGTTTGCTCGGCACGGGTGCCGAAGACGACGAAGGTGGGGGGACGCGCCTTGGCTTGCGTCACGTAACGCAGCTTGAGGCGGCGGCCCTGCACGAGGGGGGCCTGATGGGTTTCCAGCGCCTGCTCGAACCAGCGGTTCAGCTCGCCGGTGGGGATGCGCTTGTTCCAGACCTCGTGCGCGTGGCGGACGGCGGGCAGCAGGCGTTCGACGCCGACGCCGGTCAGGGCGGACAGGGTGACGACCGGGATGCCCTTCATCTGCGCCAGGCTGTCCTCCAGCCGCTCCATGATCGCCCGGCGGGCGGCGTTCCGGTCGGGCACGGCGTCCCATTTGTTCAGGGCGACGACGCAGGCCCTGCCCTCGCGCTCGACCAGGCGGGCGATTTGCAGGTCCTGGTCGTGAATGCCTTCCACGGCGTCGAGGGTCAGGACGACGACCTCGGCCATCTTCAGCGCCTCGATGGCGGCGCTGACGGACATCTTTTCCAACGGCGCCTCGATGCGGGCGCGGCGGCGCAGGCCGGCGGTGTCAACCAGTTCGATGGCGCGGCCGTCAGGATCGGACAGGAGGGTGGCGATGGCGTCGCGGGTCAGGCCGGGCTCTGGTCCGGTGATCATGCGGTCCTCGCCCAGCAGGCGATTGATCAGGGTGGACTTGCCGGCGTTGGGGCGGCCGACGATGGCCAGCTTGAGCGGGCGGTCGGCGTCGGGGTCGGCCAGTTCCCGCGGTGGCGGCAGGCGGTCGGCGATTTTCGACATCAGGTCGGAGACGCCGTCGCCATGCTCCGCCGAGACGCCGACAGGTTCGCCCAGGCCCAGCGAATAGGCTTCGAGGATGGCGGAGGTGGCGGCGCGGCCCTCGGCCTTGTTGGCGACGAGCAGCACGGGTTTGCCCTGGCGGCGGAGCCATTGGCCGAAATGGGCATCGGCGGGAGTGACGCCGGTGCGGGAGTCGAGGACGAACAGGACGAGATCAGCCTGCTCCACCGCCGTGGCGGAGCCGGCGCGCATGCGGCCGGCCAGGGTTTCGGGGGCGGCTTCCTCCAGGCCGGCGGTGTCAATCAGGCGGACCATGCGGCCGCGCAACTGGGCCTCGGCCTCCTTGCGGTCGCGGGTCACGCCGGGGGTGTCGGCGACCAGGGCGACGCGGCGGCCGGCCAGGCGGTTGAACAGGGTCGATTTGCCGACGTTGGGGCGTCCGGCGATGACGACGACGGGCAGGCTGGGCGACGACATGGGGCTACCTCAGCGCCAGCAGCCGAGCGTCGTTGGTGACGACGAGGACGGTGCCGTCGGCGACGACGGGGGGGATTGGGGCGGCGGCTCCGGACAGGGTCAGGCGGCCAAGGATTTCTCCGGTGTAGGGGCTGACGGACAAGGCGTCCTGGTTCGTGCCGGTGACGATCAGGCGGTCGCTGACCAGCAGCGGGCCATACCAGGTCAGGGTGTCCCTGCGCTTGTCCGGGTCCTCGAAGCGCGGCAACTGGGTGATCCAGGCGATGCGGCCATCGGCGATGTGCACCGCGGCCAGCTCCTGCTGGGCGGAGATCACGAACATCCAGTCGCCGGCGATGGTGATCGTGTCCTCGCCCGCGACCTGGCGTTCCCACAGGCGGCGCCCGCTGGGGACGTCGTTGCAGATCAGCAGGCCGCCCATGCTGATGGCGAAGACCTGGCCGTTGACGATGGCCGGCGCGCCGCGGATGGACAGAAGCTCGGCGACCGAGGCGCGTCCGCGCGATGCGCCCAGGCTGTCGCTCCAGGCCACGCTGCCGCTGTCGGCGCGCAGGCAGGCAAGCTCGCCCGAGCCGAAGCCGGCCACGACGAGGCCACGGTAATAGGCCGGCGCGGGCTGGCCCAGCATGCTGTTGACGGGTTCGGTGGCCCCGTAGGTCCAGAGCGGCCGTCCGTCAATGGCGGCGAACGCCAGCAGGTGATCGTCAATGGTGCTGAGAAAGACGCGCCCGTCGGCGATCGTGGGCGCGGAGCGGCCGGGCACGCCGATGTCCCTGCGCCATTTCTCCCTGCCGCTGGCCGTGTCCAGCGCGACCAGTTGGGACAGGCCGTTGACGGCGTACAGCGTTGCGTCATCCGCGCCGAGGCCGCCGCCGACATTGGTGCTGTCGGCGTCCCGTGGCTTGGTGTCGGTTCGCCACAGGCGCTTGCCGCCGGCAAGCGCGTAGGCCGAGACATTCGCATCCGAATCCATGACGAAGACGGCGCCGCCGAGGACGACCGGCTGCGCCATCAGGATGCGCCGGTAGCCACCGCCTTCGCCTATGGCGGCGGCCCAAGCCTCGGCCAAGTGGTCGTTGGCGGCGAGGTGACCCATCAGGTGCGCCGGGTTGCCGCCGGCCTGCGGCCAGCCGGCGTTGGGCACCGCCGGCGGCAAGACGACTTTTGGCACGCCTTCGTCCACGACCAGGCCGCGCCGGTCGGTGAACACCGACTCACGCTTGCCCGGCAGGGGAGGCTTCTTGTCGCCGAACCAATCGCCGCAGCCGGACAGCAGGAGGGGAGCCAGCAGCGCGGCGCGGCGCGACAGCGTGGCGGGGGCCAGCTTGGCAGGCTTCAGGCTCACGCCGGGTTGTCCTGTTGGTTGACGCGCCGGTGTTTCATCAGCCCAGTCCGGCGAGCAAGGCGGCGGCGCGGGCGCGCACGCCTGCGGGGGCGCTGATGTCGATCGACAACGCGTGCAGCTTGGCCTTGGCATCCTCGGCCTTGGACTGGCGCAGATCGAGCAGGGCAAGCTGCTCGTTCGCCAGGGCGGCCCATGGGCTGCCGGGTTGGGCGAGCGGCTGCAACCGGGCTTCCAGTTGCGCGGGGTCGCCCTCGTCGAGCCGGCGTTGCGCCGCCATCAGGTTGGCGAGGTCGCGCAGCAGGGGATCGGCGGCGGGATCATTGGCGACGTCGTTCCACAGGGCGGTCGCGCCGGGCAAGTCCCCCGCGTCGGCCTTCAGGCCGGCGGCTTGCAGGCGGGCGCGCGTGCGGTAGCCCTCTGGCGTGGCGGACGACGCGACCTGGTCCAG
>CAXTXZ010000284.1:0-5675 GCA_964248015.1 uncultured Rhodopila sp.
CCACAACGGAATCGACGACGCGAGCAGATCGCGCTCCGCGGCCCCAACCGGAAAACCAAAGCGCTGCCTGAAACCCTCGACCACACCGGCAAGCACCGTCTTGTAGGGCTTGTACGGCGGCTCGCAGAGCGCCGCGTCGAACTCTTGGAAGGCCGCAATGACTTCGTCGTCCGACAGTGCAATCCCATTCCGGGACAACAAGGGCCGCAGCGCCTCAATTGCACCCGCCTCCCAGTCGATCAGGGTGCCGTAACAGTCAAACGTAAGGGTGGTCACACGGTCAGGATTGAAGAAGGGCATGGGTGGCCAGTCTTTGGGATGCGACGAAATCCGCGGAGACCGTTCAGATGGCCTGTTTGGGGGCGAAGACACTGGCCGAAAGGACCAGCTACGCCTTCTTTCCGCCCAACGGGCCTGAAGGCCTTATTCTACCGTCTGAATATGCGTGCCGCCGGCGGCCCTGAGAATCGTCTGCGCGTCAGCCTGCTTCCCAGGTGTCGTGGCGCGCACGGACAGCACCAGGCTGCCGGCAGCGGCCTGCTGCTCCCTGCCTTGCTGCGTTGCGCTGTTGGCGGCTCCCTGTGCGGCGAACGCCGCGCCTCCGGCCGCGCCGCCGGCCAGGACAGCGGCGGCGATAACCGGTGCGGCCGCGCCGCCTGTGGCAACAGTGATTCCGGCTGCCGCTATCGCGCCCACGCTGGCCGCAGTGCTGGCGCCAAGGGTCCGCAACTGACGGGCATCCTCTTCGGTGGAGGCAGGCTCCGGCGCGACGGCGGCGGTTGAAGAATCATCCGTTGGCAAGCTGAGGTCGGCGCGGTCAAAGCCGGACAGGTTCAATTTGCTGATCGCATCCTGCATCTGCTCCGGACTGGCGAAGGTTGCCCGGACGTGCCCAGTGGCGTTGCCGCTATCCCCTTGACCGCTCATCGTTCAATCACCTTTCAATCATTGTCACGTCTGCGCCGCAGCCCAGGGACAGTGGCTCACCGGCAGGACAGCTGGCAGCCATGCCTGACGCACTCCCTGCTGCAATTGCCTCATCTGGCTCAGGTTGCCGCAGGGCAGCTTCCAATGCCATTGGTTTCTCGCGGACCTGCCCGTCATGCTCCGCCCCGCGCAAGCAACAGGCATTGCCTGTACCGCTGTCGTTCCAGCCAGGTTATCCCGTATCGTTTCAGGCGGGCCGCCTCAGCAGGGTCTTGCCGCCCATGCATGATGGGCGACATCCCGTGACAGGGACACGTGCAGGCCGGCTCCGCACGCCGCCCGGCCTACTCCTGGACGTGCGCTTCCAGGAACCACAACGACTTGTCCAGTCCGCGCGAAACCTCTGTGAACAGATCAGCCGTGTCGGCGTCGCTGGCTTCGTCCGCTTGCTCAATGCTTTCCCGGACATTGTTGGCGGCCTTGCCGTATCGTTCGATCAAGGCATGCAGATGATCGACAATGGCATAAATATCCACCGGATAGGGTGGCAAGGTCGTCGCCTGCGCCGTCGTTTGCGTCGTCCCCAGCGCCGTGCCCCCTAACTGAACCGCCCGCTCGGCCATCATATCGACATACTCATCCACCTGCGTGCGAAAGCCATCCAGCATTTCATGCACGCCAATGAATTGGCGGCCCTTCAGGTTCCAATGCGCCTGTTTCGTCAACAGCGCGAGGTCGATGCAATCCGCCACGCGCGCATTCAGCAAGCCGATCGACACCGTCTTGGCATTTGACTGAAGATCGTTCTTGGTCTCATGATTCTTCAACTTTGGCTCACGACTCATAAGCGGCTCCTTGCTCAGTTGGCGCTTCAGACATGGTGGCCGAGCGGACACGCGCCGTGATCTTCACGGGAAGTTCAGCATCACCCTCCTGCGCCGGACCCCGAAGCGATCGGCGTTTTCGGGCGTCCGGAAGCTTCGGACTGGCGCGCGTGCAGGTACGCCAATGGGTCTATCGCAAGATACCGCGACGGCCGGTGCGCATCGTGCTGGAACACCGTCAGCGCCGCCAGCAGGCGCTTGTCGTCCTCGGTCAGCCGGATCGTCTCCCGCAGATGATCGGTCCAGCTTTCCATGGACCAGACCTCGACCCATTCCTCCGGATGCGCCACATCCTCATACACCTGCCAGAACACCGCTCCCGCTCGGCCGCGCGCATGATGCACCTCGTGCATCAGCGTCAGGAACGCGCTCCGCCGCGCCGCCTCGACGCGGTAACGCGCCATCTCCATCACCTGTCCCCGCGCGCTGCGCAGCAGAGGCATCAGTTCCGCCGCTGGCGCTTCCGGCATTGGCGCGGGCTGCTCCGCCGCGGGCGCGGGCGCGCGAACGACCGCCTCGATGCTGAAGAACCGCGCGAACACCATCAGGATCAGCCCAATCCCCGAGGCGGCCAGGAAGGTGCGCGGCAACCCGATCTCCCCGCCCAGCCAGCCCCAGGCAAACGAGCCAATCGTCAACGCGCCGTTCTGCGCCAACTGGTAGATCGACAGCGCCCGCGCCCGCACCCACGGCGGGCAGACCATCTGCGCCGCCGTCTGGATCGTGGCGAAGGCCGAGGTCCATCCCAGCCCGAACAGCAGCATGCCCAGGGACGCCGGCAGCCAATGGTCGGAAAAGCCGATCACCGCCATCCCCGCGCACGACAGCAGCGAGCAGCCGATCACGGTCCCGCCGCGCGACAGCTTGCCTCGCACCATCGGCAGCAGCATGCCCGAGGTGACGCCGCCGATCCCCATCATCCCCAGGATCACGCCGTACATGCCTGCACCCAGCCCCAGGTCGCGCCGCACGTAAAGCGGCAGCAGCGCCCAGGGCGCGGACGCCGGAATCGAGTAACAGGCCGTCCGCACCATCGCTGCCTGTATCGCCCGCGTGTTGCCGACGAACCGCATGCCGGCGCGCATGGCGGAAACAAGGTGCTCCCGCGGCACGCCGGTGAAATGCCGCCCTCGCCGCCGCCACGCGAACAGCGCCAGGATCACCGAGGTGATCGACAGCGCATACATCGAAAACGCCAGGCTGGAGCCGCCCACCAGGATCAGGGCGCCCGCCAGGGCCGGGCCGATGGCGCGGGTCAGGTTGTAGCCGATGCCGTTCAGCGCGATGGCCTGCACCATGTCCTCGCGCGGGACCAATTCGGGCACGATGGCGCTCCAGGCCGGCTGGGTCAGGGCCGACCCGATGCCGATGGCGAAGGTCAGCGCCAGCAGCCACCAGGCGGTCATCAGGTGCAGCATGGTCAGGATCGCCAGCAGCGACGCGGCGCAGATGGTCCAGGCCTGCGTGCCGATCAGGAACACGCGGCGATCGACGATGTCGGCCAGCGCGCCGCCCGGAAGCGCCAGCAGGAACACCGGCATGATGGTCGCGGCCTGCACCATGGCGACGATCAGCGGCTGCGGGTCCAGCGTGGTCATCAGCCAGCCGGCGCCGGTGTTCTGCAGCCAGGTGCCAAGCCAGGCGACGACGCTGGCGATCCACAGGCGGCGGAAGGTGATGTGGCGCAGCGGCACCAGGGCGGCGGGCAGGCGCATCAGATGCGCGGCGCGCTGGCCAGGGCAGGGAACTCAACGCGGATGCGTATCGTCGAGCCGGCGGTGAACGGGCGCGCGGTGATGCCCCACGCGGCGCGCTCCAAGCGGCCGACGGCAGTCAGCTTCCCCCCCTCCCGGCTGACCTCCAGGGCGAAGGGGTGGCTTTCGCCATGCAGGCGCAGAGTGCCCGTCAGCGCGTCGCCCTGACAGGCACCGTCAAATGTCATGTCGGGAAAACGCGCCACGTCCATGAACTCTGGCCCCACGATCTGCTCGCGCACCGATGTGGCGGACATCGCCAAACTTGCGGGTTCGATTTCCAGCATAACATGGCACATTCCGGGCGCGGCAGGATCATAACGCATCATGCCATGGAAACGGGTGAATGTCCCATCGAACGGTATCAGCCCAAGGCCATAGGCACGGAACTTGACCTGGCTGGCAGGCGGCGTCAGGGCGACCTGATCCGCCCAGGCGGAAGACGTCGCAAACAGGAACAGCAAGGTGAAGATGCGCATGGCTAACCTTATAGCCACGAAACAAAGGCGATTTCGAGATGTGGATGCAACCCGCCATGGCGATCCGTGATCTGGCAAGTCCCCTGGTGATGGGGCATATTTCCTGGCGAACAGACGAAGGATGCCTGCCGTGCCAGTGGAGAAGCAAGCCTACCGAGAGGCGATGGCCCGCCTGGGCGCCGCGGTGAACGTGATCACCACGGACGGGCCTGGCGGCCGAGCCGGCTTCACCGCCAGCGCCGTGACCAGCGTGACCGACACGCCGCCGACGCTGCTGGTCTGCGCCAACCGCTCCAACGACTCGTATCCAGCCATGCGCGCCAACGGCGTGCTGTGCGTCAACACCCTGACGCCGGCGCAGGAGGGCCTGTCGCCGATCTTCGCCGGGATGACCACGCACAAGGTGGACGAGCGTTTCGACGGCTACGCATGGCACACCCTGGAAACCGGCGCGCCAGCGCTGGATCAGGCGGTCGTGGTGTTCGACTGCAAGATCACCCAGGTCGTCGAGGTCGGCACGCACGACGTCTTCTTCTGCTCGGTCGAGGCGGTGCGCACCGGCAAGGCGCATGAAGGGCTAATCTACTACGGGCGCGGCTACCATAAGGTGACCGGCTGGCCGTACGCCCATGCCGGCGGGCCGGGCCGGAGGCCAGCCCGGAGGGCCGGCTGTCGCGTTACATCTGCGCGTACGCGCCGTTCTTCCAGACATACAGGACATAGCCGCTGCCGGTCGTGTCGCCCTTCTTGTCGAAACTGACCGGGCCAATGACGGTCGGCCAGCTCGCCGTCGCCTTCAGCGCCGCCGCCACCTTCTTCGCGTCGGTGGTGCCCGCCTTCTTCACCGCGTCCGCCCAGATCTGGATTGCGGCATAGGTGTAGAGGACATAGCCCTCCGGATCGATCTTCTTCGCCTTGAACTCATCGACCACGCTCGCCGCCGTCTTCATCAGCGTCGGGTCGGGCGGGAACGTCATCAGCGTGCCGTTGCCCGCGTCGCCGGAGATCTGCCAGAACTCCTTGGTCACCAGCGCGTCGCCGCCCACCAGGGTCGCCTTCATCCCCTGCTCCTTGGCCTGGCGGATGATCAGCCCGGATTCCGTATGGTACCCGCCGACATAGATCACCGTGACGCCGGCCTGCTTCAGGCGGCTGACAAGCGATGAGTAGTCCTTTTCCCCCGGCGTGTAGGCCGCCGCCAGCTCTTCCTTGCCGCCGGCGGCATGCAGCGCCTTCATCGTCTCGTCCGCCAGCCCTTTGCCGTACGCCGAATTGTCGTTCAGGATCGCGATCTTCTCGCCCTTGAAGTGCTTGGCCAGGTAGTCGCCGGCGACCTTGCCCTGCTCGTCGTCACGGCCGCAGGTGCGGAACGTGTTCCAGCTTCCCTCATCGGTGAATTTCGGGTTGGTGGAGGCTGGCGTGATCTGCAGGATGCCTTCCTCGGTGTAGACCTTGCTGGCCGGGATCGAGCTGCCGGAGCAGAAATGCCCCGCCACCAGCTTGACCTTCTTGGCGGCCAACTGGTTGGCGACCGAAACCGCCTGCTTGGGATCGCAGGCATCGTCGCTGATATCCAGCACGACCTGCTGGCCCATCACGCCGCCGGCCTTGTTCAGGTCTTCCACGGCCTG
>CAXTXZ010000285.1:0-5666 GCA_964248015.1 uncultured Rhodopila sp.
GGGCGACGAAATCCGGCGCCTCGGCGCGCACGGCGCGGTACTCCGGCAGGTAGCGGCCCGCCTGGCGCATCAACCATGCGGGCGGCGGCCAAACCGCCTCCCCGCTCAAAGTCCGCAGCAACCGCTTCATGCTCATTCACCCGACATAGGCTCAAACCGCTTGTGTCCAAGCTATGGGCGGCGTGGTCAAGCGGCTTGCATGGCGTTGGCGTGTCGCCTTGGGCGGCCGGGGAGGCTGGTTGCCATGTCCGGGTGTCACGAAGCGCGTGGCGCCGCGCCGCGGTAGATCGCCATCGCATCCAGGGACGCCGCCGCGCGCGCCATGGCCGTTGGCCAGTCGCCGGGCGCGGGCTGGCGGAAGATCATCAAGTTGGGATACCAGGGGCTGTCGAGGCGCCCGCTCAGCCAGCGCCAGCAGCCGTCGTAGCGGTCCAGCAGGAACACCGGCTTTCCCAGCAGGCCGGCGAGATGCACGACGGACGTATCGACGCTGACCACGACGTCCAGCCCCTCGATGATGGCCGCCGTGTCGGCGAAGTCCGCGACGTCCGGCATCGGGTCGATCAGCGTCATGCCGGGCGGCCGAGGCTCGCGGGCGGGCGGGCCTGCCTGCAGGCTGACCAGGTGGACGCCGGGGACGGAAGCCAGCGGCGCAAACGCCCTCAGGCCGGCGCTGCGCCGCCGGTCCAAGGTGCGGAACCCGTCCAGCATGGGCCGGGCCTGGCCTGCCCAGACCAGGCCCACGCGCAGGCCGTCGGAGCCGGACAGCCGCAAGCCGACGTTCTCCCCCTCCGCGCTTTTTTGCTTGACGGGGCGGGCGCCGCCCGAGGCGGTATCGGCCGGGGGCGACCGCGCCCTGAACAGCAGGCGGTGTGACCAGTGCCGCGCCAGCGCCGGATCGGGCCGCAGCGCCGGCACGGGCGGGATTGCCCGCGGCGTGGCGCCGAAAACCCTGGGCAGGCTGAACATCGGGCACACGAAGTCGTGCTGCGGCAGGGTCGCGGCGTCGGTGAAGACCTGCGACACGCCGGGCACCCGACGCATCAGCCTGGCCAGGGCGGGCGGCACGCAGGCCAGGACACGCGCGCCGCGTTGCGCCAGAAGGGGCAGGTAGCGCAGGAACTGCAAGGTGTCGCCGAAGCCGTCCTCGTGCAGCGCCATGACGATCACGCCGGCCAGCGTATCCGTCGGCGCCAGCGACGGCAGCAGCTTGCCCATGTCGATGGCGGGCGCGTCGGCCAGCCGGAGCCGGGCTTCGTAGTCGGCCCAGGCGCGTTCCCAATGGCCCGCCTGGAGCAGGGCGACGGCCCGGTTGACGCGGAAGCGCGCGTTGTTGGGCGCAAGCGCCACCGCCCGGTCGTGCGCCTCGATCGAGGCTGGGAACCGGCCCTCGATCTTCAGCACGACCCCAAGGTTCGACCAGGAGGGCGCCGCGTCCCCGTTCAGCGCCACGGCTTTCTCGAAGCTGGCGATGGCTGAAGGGAAGCGGCTGCATTCCGCGCGCGCAAGGCCCTGCAAATGGTGCCTGGCCGTGGTGTCGGGCGCGTGGGCCAGCGCGGCGTCGGCATCCTCGGGGCGATCGATGGCGAGCAGGAACTCACCATACGCCAGCCGCAGGCGGCCATCGGCGTGGGACAGGCGGAGACAAGCCTGGAACTGACGGTCGATCAGGGCGCGCGGCAGGGCAGGTTGCAGGGCGGCGAGATCGGCGCAAGGATGCTGGGCGTCCGGCCGAGCCTGGGCGGCACGGGCCAGGATGGGCGCGGCGCGGAAGGCCTCGCCCATGGCGGCGACCGAAAGGCCTTGCAGCAGCGCGGCGTTGAGGTCGTCCGGATCGTCAGCCAGCGCCGCGCGGGCGGCGGTTTCAGCCTCCTGCCAAGCGTTGGCGCGGAGAAGGCGCAATGCCTCGGCAAGCAGTTCCGTCGAAGCCATCTGCACCCGTTCCCGAGGGAAAGCAGCAGATTGGGCAGGAGACAGTTAAAAAACCGTTAGCATCGCGGGCGTTTGGGTCATGGGCAGGCATCAGGGGCGGCGGTTCGGTTCAGCCGTCGGCGCGAGGCACCCAGGGGATCTTGGCAACCTCGATGCCTTCGTCGGCCAGGCTTTCGGCTTGCTCCTGGCTTGTCTCGCCATAGATCGGGCGCGGTTCGCTTTCGCCGCGGTGCATCTTGCGGGCCTCCTCGGCGAAGGAGGGGCCGACGTAGTCGCAGTTCTTTTCGACCTCTGCCCGCACCTTCTGCAGGAGGGCGAGCATCTGCGCCGGCATGCGTCCGACCGTGGCCTTGTCCGGCGCGGCCGGGGGCAGCGCTTCGGCGCGCGGCGCGGGTTCGGGCGCCGGCAACGCCTCGCGCTTGGACACGGCTGGCGCCATCAATGCGCGCTCGACCTTTGTGCCGCCGCATTCAGGGCATTCGATCAAGCCCATTTCAGCCTGTTTCTCAAATGTCCCGCTGTCCTTGAACCAGCCGTCGAAGCCATGCGCCTGGCTGCAACGCAACTCGTAGTGAATCATTCCCTGTCCTGACCGCCGCGTTTGCTCGTTGCCATTATATCATAATTTCGACTGATCGAATCCATCGAAGATTCATTCCTTAGGGAATGATGGTGGTTTGGGCTGAATGCAGCCCGCACGATCACCCCCTTGATGAGGCAAGTGGCGCTCCGTGAGATGAAGCGCCACTCAAGATCAGGCCAGCCCTAGCAGCGGGTCGAGTTTTCCGGCGCGGTCGAGCGCCACAAGGTCGTCGCAGCCGCCAATCGATTTGCCATCGATGAAGATTTGCGGCGCGCTTGTGCGTCCGCCTGAGCGCTCACGTGCTTCCGCTCGGGCCTTCGATCCACTGGGCGCGTCGATTTCACGGAACGCGACGCCCTTGGTTGTCAGAAGATGAACGGCGCGCTCGCAGAACGGGCACCAGGGCTGGGTGTAGATTTCAATGTCCGGCATGTCACCTCTGGCGCCGTCCGTACGAGCGAGCGGCACCAGCCTTTCTGTTGCAGTTACTCGATCGTCTCCACGGCATGGGTCCGAACCTGGTCGCCATCAGGCGCAGCCCCTTAGCCTGTTATGTTGGACAGATCGACCCGGCGCGCAAGTTCCGCCATGCAGGCCGGCCGGCTGGCGACACAGCCGCCGTCGAGCCACCATTGCCGCACCGCCCGCAGCAGGGCGCCTACGGCGGGTCCGGGCGGTGTTCCCATGGCGAGCGCATCACGTCCCTCCAGCGGGAAGACCGGCGCGGGCATGGTTGCCAGGCGCTGGCGCAGGCCATGGTTTCCGCCATCCAGCCATGCCCGGTCGATCAGGTCTGGCCGCGCGTGATCAGCCAGCAGGCGGCGCAACATGGCGTCGTCAGCCACCGGGGGGATGCTGGGCGTGGCGGCGATGCGCAGCAGGCGGTCGCGGTCGGTGTTGGACAGTTTCAGCCGGGCAGACAGGGCCAGGGGATCAGCCCGCAGCATGGCGGCCACCCGCAGGACCGGGTCGGCCGGCAGGCTGGCGAGCCGATCGGTCGCGGGCGCTTCAGGCATCACGGCCTGCCAGATGCCCAAGCGGCGCATGAGGTTGATCGCCTGGGATGGGTCGGGGATCGCCAGGATCAGCCGGATCTCGTGCCATACCCGTTCGGCTGACAACCGCGCCAGGCCAGGGATTCCCTTGGTCAGCGCGGCGGTGGTCGCGGGGTCGGGCAGGATGCTGGCGTAGCGCGCGTAGAACCGGAAGAACCTCAGGATGCGCAGGCAGTCCTCGGCGATGCGCTTGGCCGGGTCGCCAACGAAGCGAAGACGGCCAGCCGTCAGGTCGCCGATGCCGTCGAAATAGTCGAACACCGTGCCGTCGCGCGCCATCGACATTGCGTTGATGGTGAAGTCGCGACGTGACGCATCCGCTTGCCAATCGGCGGTGAAGGCGACGACGGCATGGCGGCCATCGGTTTCAATGTCCTGGCGCAAGGTGGTGATCTCGAAGCCGCGGCCGTGCGCCACGGCGGTTATCGTGCCGTGGGCAAGGCCGGTCGGCACGACCCGCACGCCGGCCGCCGTCAGCGCGTCTGTCACGGCCCGCGGGGTCAGCGGGCTCGCCAGATCGATATCGGCCACGGGACGTTGCGCCAGGGCATCGCGCACGGCCCCGCCGACGACCCGCGCCAGGGGCAGCACGTCCCAGATGACGGCCAGCGCCGCGTCGTCGCGAAAGGGTGGCGGATCGAGAGGGGTCATGCCGGCGGCATCATGGCCGTGGAGCGGCGTGTCCGGGCATGATTTTCCCGTCCCGCAGCGTGGCCGGCACATAGGCTTCGCGCGCGTCCGTGGCGTCCAGGTGATGCATCCACAGCAAGCCCAGGAGCAGCGACAGCACGAAGCCGGCCAGTCCGCCCACCAGCCAGAGCGGCGGCGTCGGCGATGGGAACAGCATGCGCCATGCGGCGAAGCCGAGGAACGGAGTCAGGAACAAGGCGATCTCGATGATCCGCGACATGCGGCCGGGCCTCTGGCGCTACGGCGGGGCGGTGGCGAAGATGGCATCGACCGTGCGCGCCAGGCTTTCCCGCCAAGGCGGCAGGCGCACGCCGAAGACGTCGTGCAGGCGGGCGCAGTCGAGCCGCGAGTTGGCGGGCCGCCTGGCCGGCGTGGGCCAGTCAGCGGTGGCGATCGGCGTCACCTTCGGCACGGGCGCGCCATGCCGGGCGGCTTCCTGGAAGGTGGCGACGGCGAGGCCGTGCCAGGTCGTGGCGCCGGTTCCCGCGGCGTGGAAGATGCCTCGGTAGGCAGTTTGCCAGCCGGAGCGGTCAAGCTTGGCGACGATCGCCATGATGGCGCTGGCGAGGTCGGCGGCGGCGGTCGGGCAGCCATGCTGGTCCGCGACAACGGAAAGGCTGTCGCGGGTCTTGCCAAGGGCGAGCATGGTGCGAACGAAATTCTTGCCGGCGGCGGCGTAGACCCAGGCGGTGCGGAGGATGACCGCGTTTGCGCCGGACGCCATGACGGCCTGCTCGCCGGCCAGCTTGCTGGCGCCGTAGACGCCTTGCGGGGCGACCGGATCGGTTTCGACATAGGGATCGGGCTTCAGGCCGTCGAAGACGTAATCGGTGGAGACATGGATCAGTGGAATGCCCGCCTCGGCGCAAAGCCGGGCGAGGCGGGCGGGGCCATCGCGATTGGCCCGGAAGGCGGCGTCGGCGTCGGTTTCCGCCTTATCGACCGCAGTGTAGGCGGCGGCGTTGATCACCAGCCGGGGGTTGGCGGCGTGGAAGGCTGCTTCAACCGTTTCGGGGCGGTCGAAGTCGAACGCGGGGCGGCCGACGCGGCGCGCGCCGGGGCTTGCGGCGAGGGCGGAGGCGAGTTGGCCGGCGCCTCCGGTCACAAGGATGGGACGGTCGTTAGTCATCGCGGCAGGGTGTTTGCGGAATCGGCATGGTTCGGTCTCCGTCGTGGCGGCTCAGCATGGCGTGAGTCCCTTCGTGGCGACACGTTGCCGCGACAGGTGGCCCGGACGAGCTGGGCCATGACGATGGATGATAGGCGGCATATGTCGAACAACAATAGGCCGCGTGCGGGCGGCGAGGACGATTGGCCGCGCGGTCAGAAATGGAACAGCGCCGGGCAGTCGCGCAGATGGGGCAGCGCCTTGTCCTTGTCGGACAGGATGACCTTGTCAGCCGCGA
>CAXTXZ010000286.1:0-5654 GCA_964248015.1 uncultured Rhodopila sp.
GGCCAAGGCGACTGGCGGCGACGGCGGCATCGAGTGCAAGGAGGCGGGCCGCGAGCGTGGCCTCGTCGGCGGTGATCAGGGTGGGCAAGCAGGTGGTGACGCCGGATCGCAGCATGGCGTTCAGGGCATGGTCGAGCGCGTCGGCGCTCAGCCCGGCGTCGTTGAAATCGACGCCGGCATAGCCGTTGACCTGGAGGTCCATCAGGCCGGGGGATCGCATGGGCGGGCATTGCGAGGCGGGAGCGCCCGTGTCAAGCGTTGCCTGCGTGCCTCCGGCACTTAAAGCGGATCAGGCATGGCCAAGGCTTCCTCCAATGATCCGGCTGGCCTGGTGCGCCGGCGCGTCGCCGCCGCGCCAGGCGATGTGCTGGTCAGGCCGCACCAGGATCTGCTGGCGGCCGTAGATCGCCAGCAGTTCCGGATCGTTCAGGCGAACGACGTCCAGCGGCATGCCGAATTGGCTCGCGGCTGACAACAGCGTCTGGCTCGGCGCGACCTCGAAGGCGAGCAGAGTGAACCATTTTCCAAGGCGGTCGTGCAGCAATCCGCCCTCCGCAAGACAGACGCTCGGCAGGCGCACGCCGGGCACGGTCGAGGGGACGTAGCGCAACGGGTCATCCGGCGGCGCCTGTTCCGAATCGGCGCTGACGAGGGGCGAGCCGGCGTAATTGTAGCCAAGCTCGATGCCGGCGCTTTCGTTTTCGGCGTTGCCGATGGCGGCGATGCGCGCGGCCATGCCGGCAAGGTCTTCCGGCGTGTCGCGATAGACCTGGGCGATGCGCGCACGGGTGGCGTTATGCGCGCGGGAGGCCTCGCGGTTGCGCAATCCAACCGGCCGGCGTTCGTGTTCGTAGCCGGAAAGCAATCCTGGTCCGCCAAAGCCTCGCAGGACGGCGGCCATTTTCCAGCCGAGGTCGCAGGCGTCGCCGATGCCGGTGTTCATGCCGTAGCCGCCGGTGGGGATGTATTGGTGGGCGGCGTCGCCGGCCAGGAAGACGCGGCCTTTGCCATAGCTGTCAGCGACCAGCAGATGCGGCGACCAGCGGTTGGCGACCAGCACCTGATGCGGAATGTCGGCGCCGAGGAAGTCTTTCAGCAGAGTGGCCGGATCGGGCAAGGCGTCGTCCTGGCCCTCCGGCATTCGCGTGTGCAGCGTCCAGAGATCGTGGTCGTTCTGGGCGATCAAGGTGCCGTGCAGGGACTGGTAGTGCCAAGCGATGCCAAAGCGCTGGAGGATCGAGCGGGCCTCGGAGCGGAAATGCGTCATGAAGCGGGGCATGATGCGGGATTCGCCTGACAGCGGGATGTTCAGGTTTTGCCGCACGGCGCTGCCGCCTCCGTCACAGCCGATCAGGTATTGGCAGCGGACTTGCTCAAGGATGCCGGTGTCAGTTCGCAGGGCGGCGGTTACGCCGTCGGCATCCTGGGTCAGGCTCTCGAACGCGAGGCCGAAGCGGACATCGACCTGGGGGGCGGCATCGATCGCCTGTTTCAGAACAGGTTCGATCTCGACCTGGGAGACTCGCATGGGCGGTTCGGCGGGCTGCGTGCCGTCGTTTTGGGCGCGGATGCGCTGGCGGGCCTCGGTCACGCTGGGGTAGCGGAAGCGGTGCAGTTCGTGGCCGGCCATGGTGGTGACCCAGGCGACGTCGAAGTTGCTGGACTCCGGGACGGCGACGGCGCGCAAGGCTGGCGTTAGGCCGAGGCGGCGGAACAGCTCCATGCTGCGGGCGTTGGTGATGTCCATCTTGGGATGGACCGTGGTGGCGTGGTTGCGCTCCGCGAGCAGGCAGGGGATGTCGCGAGCCGCGAGTTCGCAGGCGAGGGTCATGCCGACTGGTCCGCCGCCAGCAATAAGGACGGGAACCTGGTGCATGCTTGCTCCGGCTATTTGAATAAGAGCAGGAAAACGTTGCTATTTTAAGACTAGGACACGTCAAACAGGCTGAACAGCGGACCCCCTACCCCCGCAGCGCCGCCAGGATCGACGCCCGCACGTCGTCGGGCTGGCCCTCGACCGCCCGCGCCACCGCGCGCATCTGGCCGCGCAGCGTGTAAACCTGGTCGAGCAGCGACAGCACCAGCGGCATGGTGTCCTCGGGCACCGCCATGGCCTGGCGGAAATCGCGGATCAGGCGGACGCGGGCGATGTCAATGTCCTGGAAGACCCAGTCCGGATCATGCCCCTCGGGCCGCACCCATCCGCGTTCCACCCAGGCATGCAGCTCGGCTTCCCCTAAATCCGGGAACAGCGCCACGACGGCGGTGAAGCGCATCATGTGTCCTCCCTGGGATTGAAGCTCCCTTTGGGCGTCCAGGATTTCAGGAAGGCGGAGAGTTCAGGCTCATCGCCCGGCGGCAGCACGACCTGAAGCTCGACAAACTGATGGCCTGCCCGGATGCCCTTGCCGCGCAGCCGCATCCGGGTGCCGGTGCCGGACCCTGGCGGGATCGACAGACGCACCGGGCCATGGATCGTCGGCACCTCCAGCGAAGCGCCGAGCACGGCTTCTTTCAAGGTGACGGGCAAGGTGGTGATGATGTCGTCGCCATCGCGCTTGAAGCGCGGATCGGAGGCGACGGTGATCTCGATCAGGGCGTCGCCGGCGGGGGCGCCGTTGAAGCCGGGACCGCCCTGGCCGCGCAGGCGCAGGACGTGGCCGTCAACGGTGCCGGGGGGGATGCGCACGTCGAGCGTCTTGCCCTCGGGCAGGGTCAGGCGCCGGGTCGTGCCGGCGGCTGCGTCGATAAAGCTTACGGTCAAGGCGTATTGCATGTCCCGCCCTGGCATGACACGGCCGGTCGCGCCCCAGTCGGAGCGTTGGCCGGCGGTGCCGAACGCCTGGGCGAAAAACGCTTCAAGGTCTTCCTGGCTGAAGCCGCCGGCCGGCTCGTAGCGTTCCTGGCCGGCGGTGTCGCGGTAGTAGGGGCGCTGAGGTGGAACCTCGTGGCCCTCGGCGTCGATTTCGCCACGGTCGAAGCGGGCGCGCTTGTCCTTGTCGGACAGCAGGTCGTGCGCGGCGCTGATCTCGCCGAAACGCGCGGCGGCGTCCGGCTTGCCCGGATTGACGTCGGGGTGGTGCTGCTTCGCCAGCTTGCGGTAGGCAGCCCGGATCGCCGCGTCATCGGCGGTGCGCTGGACGCCCAGGGTTTCGTATGGGTCTTTCATCGCCATGGTTCAGGTAGAGAGTGCGTGGCGCGTGATCAAGTGCCGGTCCACCGCGGCTGGCGCTTGCCCAGGAAGGCGTCGATGCCCTCGGCCGCGTCGCGCGCCAGCATGTTGCGGGTCATGACGCCTGACGCGTAATCATAGGCTGCGGCCAGGTCCATCTCGGCCTGGCGGTAGAAGGCTTCCTTGCCGATCGCGACCGTCAGCGGGCTTTTCGACGCAACCTGCCGAGCGAGGGATGTTGTTGCGCTGGTCAGCTCGGCTTCGGGCACGACGCGGTTGATCAGGCCGAGTTCGCGGGCGCGGGCGGCGGAGACGGGTTCGCCAGTCAGCAGCATCTCCATCGCCGCCTTGCGGCCGACGGCTCGGCTCAGGGCGACCATGGGAGTGGAGCAGAACAGGCCGATATCGACGCCGGGGGTGGCGAAACGGGCGGTGTCGGCGGCGACCGCGAGGTCGGCCGAGGCCACCAGTTGGCAGCCGGCGGCGGTGGCGATGCCGTGCACCCGCGCGATCACCGGCTTGGGCAGGCGGACGATGCGCTGCATCAGGCGCGAGCACAGGGCGAACACGGCCTCGTAGGCGGCGCGGGCAGGGGTGGCGCGGATTTCACGCAGGTCGTGGCCGGCGCAGAAGGCGGGGCCGTTGGCGGCGATGATGACCGCCTTGACCGCCGGATCGTCGGCGATGGAGGCCAGTTCCGCGTCCAGCGCCTCCATCAGCCCCATGGACAGCGCGTTGCGCGCGGCCGGACGGTTCAAGGTCAGGGTGGCGACGGTGTCTTGATCGTGGCGCAGCAAGATATCGGTCATAATGGCGATGTATAGCAGAAGGATTTCGTTATGCCGACTGGCAGCGAAGCGACCGGCGTTGGGCAGCCATGCGGGGAGTTGTCCCTGCGCACCGTGGCGATGCCCGCTGACACCAACCCGGCGGGAGACATATTCGGTGGCTGGATCATGTCGCTGATGGATCTCGCCGCCGGCATCGCGGCCGGAACCAGGGCAAAGGGACGGGTTGCGACGGCGGCGGTGTCGAACCTGAGCTTCCTGCGCCCGGTCAAGGTCGGGGATGTCGTCTGCGTCTACACGGCAGTCCGGAAAACCGGCCGCACGTCGGTCACCGTGGGCGTCGAGGCCTGGGTGCTGCGGCGGAACCAGGGGGAGCGGGAGAAGGTCACCGCCGGGGAAATCGTGCTGGTGGCGGTGGACGACCATGGCACGCCCCGGCCGCTGCCGCCCGCCTGACATGCGGCTTCAGGTTTGTTGTGACGCGCCGAGACAGGCCAATCTTGCGCAAATCCGATGGAGGGCCATTGCCTGGCGCGGAGCCGGCATCGTGGCGCTGCAACAGCGCATCCGATAGGATTTGGCTCGGAACAACAAGGAGTAGCCGGAATGGCGACGCTGCCGAACCGCATGCCGGGGCTGAACTTCGACCTGGGCGAGGCAGCCGACATGCTGCGGTCCCAGGTGGAGGCCTTCGCCGCGGCCGAGATCGCGCCCCGGGCCGCGGCTATTGATCGGGACAACGCCTTTCCCATGGACCTCTGGCCAAAGATGGGCGCCCTCGGCGTGCTCGGCGTCACGGCGTCCGAGGCGTATGGCGGCGCCGCCATGGGCTACCTGGAGCATGTCGTGGCGATGGAGGAGATTTCGCGCGCGTCGGCCTCGGTTGGGTTGTCCTATGGCGCGCACTCGAATTTGTGCGTGAACCAGATTTTCCGCAACGGCAACGAAGACCAGAAGCGGCGCTACCTGCCAGGGCTGATCGACGGCACAAAGGTCGGGGCGCTGGCCATGAGCGAGCCTGGGGCGGGTTCGGATGTGGTGGGCATGCGGACGCGGGCAGACCGGCGCGGCGACCGCTATGTGCTGAACGGCAGCAAGATGTGGATCACCAACGGGCCGGACGCGGACGTGCTGGTGATCTACGCCAAGACCGATCCGGCGGCGGGGCCGCGGGGAATCACCGCGTTCCTGGTGGAGAAAGGCTTTGCCGGGTTCTCCACCGCGCAGAAGCTCGACAAGCTCGGCATGCGCGGCTCGAACACCTGCGAATTGGTGTTCCAGGATTGCGAGGTGCCGGAGGAGAACGTGCTGTCCTCCGTAGGCCGGGGCGTGAACGTGCTGATGAGCGGTCTGGATTACGAGCGGGCGGTGCTGGCGGCGGGGCCGATCGGGATCATGCAGGCGTGCATGGACGCGGTGGTGCCGTATGTGCACGAACGCAGGCAGTTCGGCCAGGCGATCGGCGAGTTCCAGTTGATGCAAGGCAAGCTGGCCGACATGTACACCACGATGAACGCCGCCAAGGCCTATGTTTACGCCGTGGCCAAGGCGTGCGACCGGGGCGAGACGACGCGCAAGGATGCCGCCGGCGCGATCCTTTTCGCGGCCGAGAAGGCAACCTGGATGGCGCTGGAGGCGATCCAGGCGCTGGGCGGGAACGGCTACATCAACGACTATCCCACCGGACGGTTGCT
>CAXTXZ010000287.1:0-4966 GCA_964248015.1 uncultured Rhodopila sp.
ATGCTGATCCTGCCCGGCGAGGACACCGACGGCAGCACCGCGGCGGGCCGGCCGATCGGCAGCGAGTATTGGGACCGCGACCGCAAGCTGGCGTTCATGGACCGGCATGGCATCGCCGTCTCGGTGCTCAGCCCGGCCAATCCGTGGCTGGATTTCCTGTCCGCCGCCGAGGCCGGGCCAGCCGCGACCGGGATCAACGAGGGCATGGAGGCGCTGGCGGCCGGAAGTGGCGGCCGGCTGTACGGGATGGGATTGTTGCCGCGCGATCCGGCCCTGGCGGCGGCGGAAGTGTCCCGCATGGCCGGGCTGGCGCATCTGCGAGGGGCGGCGATCGGCACCACCGGCGCTGGCTCGGGCCTGGATGACCCGGCGATGGACGCGGTGTGGGCGGCGGCGGAGCGCACGGGGATGATGATCTTCGTGCATCCGCATTACGGGCTGGGCAACGAGTCGATGCGGGGGTACGGCCACGGCATGGCCCTGGCGCTGGGGTTCCCGTTCGAGACGGCCACCGCTGTCACCCGGCTGATCCTGGGTGGCACGTTTGACCGCTTTCCCGGACTGAAGGTGATGGTGGCGCATTCCGGCGGCGCCCTGCCCTACCTGGCCGGACGGCTGGATGCCTGCGTCGTTGGGCGGGAGGATGCCGTGGTGAAGCTGCGGCATCCGCCGAGCGCCTATTTGCGGATGATGTATTTCGACGCGATCTCTTATCAGGTGCCGACGCTGCGACTGCTGATCGATCTGGTTGGCGCCGACCGGATCATGTTCGGCACGGACCACCCGTTTTTTCCGCCCGCTGTTGGCAATGCCGAGCTGGACGCGGCGGAGTGGCACAGCCCGGCGGCGCACCGCCCGATCCTGGACGCGTTGGGCGCGGAGACAGCGGCGGCGGTCTTGCGAGGGAACGCGGCGGCGACGTTCGGACTGCCTCCGGTGGCATGATGCGCGGACGGCTGGAGGTTGCGGGCGGCGGGATCGCGGGACTGACAGTCGGCCTCGCGTTCGCCCGCAATGGCTGGTCGGTTCGCGTGCATGAGCAGGACAGCCAACTTCGTATTCCGGGCGCCGGGATCTATATCTGGGAAAACGGGCTGCGCGTGCTGGAGACGCTGGGCGTGCTGGATGCGGTCAGCGCCGAAGCGATCCCGGCGACGCGGCACGAGAAGCGCGATTTCGATGGCGCCGCATTCGCGTCATCCGGCTTCTCTCCTGCCGCTCGGCTGATCGTTCCGCTGCGGCGCACCTTGCTGACAGCCCTGGCGGATGCGCTGGTCGCGGCGGGCGGGGAACTGGTGTTCGACTCCCGGCCGGTGACGGCGACGCCGGATGGGCGAATGATGTTCGAGGACGGGGGTTCGGTCGCGGCCGATCTGGTTGTCGCGGCGGACGGCATCAACTCGCGCATCCGGGATGCGCTTGACCTGCTGGCGTGGCGCAAGCCGGCGCGGCAGTTCGGTTACCGGATCATGATCCCTCGACGGCCGGAAGAGTTGGAAACCGCTGTTGGACGGGCGCATTGCGAGCATTGGAACGGCTCGCGGCGTTTGTTGTACGCGCCTTGCACGGCGGATCAGGCGTATGTGCAGTTGACCTCGGTGGCGGGCGACACGCGGGCCAACCAAGTGCCGATCGACCGGGCATTGTGGCATGGCTTGTTCCCGCGCCTGGGGTGGATCATCGACCGCGTCCCCGACGATGGCCGTGGCGACTGGTTTGAAATCCTCAAGCTGCGGGATTGGTCGAAGGGGCGCGTGGCGATCATCGGCGACGCGGCGAACGCCCAGCCGCCGTTCCTTGGCCAGGGCGGCGGGTGCTCGATGATGTCGGCGCTGTCGCTGGCGCATTGCGTCGCGCGCGAGGGCGATGTGATGCGGGGGATCGCGGCCTGGACGCGGCGGGAGCGGCGGTTCACCGAGTGGGTGCAAACGGTTGCCTATGGGTACGGGCAACTGGCGTTCGCGCCGCCGGCGCTGCGCAACGCGGCGTTTCGCTTGATCGCCTCCAGTGCGTTCTTGAAGAACCGGACGATCCTGGTCGCCGCGCGGCGAGTGCCGACAGGCGCCGAGGCGGTGGGAGCGGCGCGCGTGACGACCGCACAGGAGAAGTTGCGCAATCATCCCGCTGGCGCCCGCTCAGCGGCATCCGGGTCGGCGATACAGGCCCATGGGCCACGATAGGGTGCCCGGAAGCGTTTGGCCCATGGGCCAGCCTGTGATGGCGATGAGCGTGCTTTGCCGCAACCCGCGTGATCTGGAGAATGGGAGCTTTGGTCGTGACCATGGAACAAACCCGCCTGCTGGCCAACTTTGTCCATGTGCTTTCCCTCAGCGCCGTCAGGCCGGGGGAGCAGGTCGTCATCCTCGACCGCTGGGAAAACCACGGGCGCTACAAAGCCATCGCCGCATTGGCCGCCGAACAGCTTGGCGCTGAGGTGCTTTATGTCGAGGTTCCGGACCCCGACCGGCTGCCGCCCGCCATCGTGCCGCTGCTTGCCGCCGCCGACCTGATCGTCGATCTGGTGTTCGTGCATGACAGCCGTATTCACGCGGCGCGGGAATCCGGCACGCGGGTGCTGCTGGTGCTGGAGCCGCCGGAGATCCTTGATCGGCTGACGCCGACTCCCGGCGACAAGGAAGCGGCCTTGCATGCGGTGTCGCGGCTTCAGGCGGCGCGGCGGGTGCATGTCACGTCAAAGGCCGGCACCGACCTGCGGTTCGACATCGGGCAGTTTCGCGTCAACTGCCAGTATGGCTTCGCCGACACGCCGGGCAAATGGGACCAATGGCCGGGCGCGTTCGTGTCCACCTTCGCCAATGACGGTTCCGGCGATGGCCGCGTGGTGCTCGACCGCGGCGACATGGTGTTTCCCTTTCACCGCTACTTCAACGACCGGGTGGAACTGGACGTCGAGGGCGGCTTCATCCGCCGCATGACGGGCGGGCATGAGGCCGACCTGCTGCGATCATACATGGAGCGTTACCAATCGCCGGATGTCTACGCGCTGTCGCACCTCGGCTGGGGACTGAGCCGCAACGCGCGGTGGGAGGCGCTGGGCCAGTATCCGCCGAACACGATCGAGGGCCAGGACGGGCGCGCCTTCGCGGGCAACTTCCTGTTCTCGACTGGGCCGAACGCGAGCGGCGGAGGCAATCGCAGGACGCCGTGCCACATCGACATGCCGATGCGAGGCTGCACCATCCGGCTTGACGGCACGCCGGTTGTTGTCGAGGGGGCACTGGTCGCGGCATGACGTCGCCGTTGCAGGCCCTGGCGGAACAGGCGCGGGCCGAATGCGCGCTTCTGGCCTATCCGGACCGGCCATGGGTGAAGCCGGTCACGGTCAATGGCGCGGCTTGCGCGGATGTGCTGGTGGTGGGCGGCGGCCAGTCGGGGCTGGCGATCGCCCAGGGGCTGCGGCGCGACGGGGTATTCAACGTCGTTGTGCTGGACGAGAACCCCGCTGGCCAGGAAGGCGTGTGGGAGAACTTCGCGCGCATGCCGGAACTGCGTTCGCCCAAGGCGCAGAACGGCATGGATTTCGGCCAGCCCAGCCTTTCCGTGCAGAAATGGTTCCAGGCGCGGCATGGGATGGCGGCGTGGGAGCGGATCGAACGGATTCCCCGGCGGGACTGGATGGATTACCTGCGCTGGTACCGCGCCACGCTGAACCTGCCGGTGGAAAACGACGTGTCCGTCACGGACATCCGCCAGGGGCCCCAGCCTGGGGTGGTGGCCGTGGAGACTTCGCGCGGGGTGCGTTTCGCCCGCTCCGTCGTCGTGGCGACGGGCTTCGAGGGCGGCGGCGCCTGGCGCGTTCCTGACGTCGTGTCCTCGGCGCTGCCGCGAAACCGTTACGACCATGCCTGCACGCCGATCGACTTCGCTCGGCTGCGCGGGCAGCGCATCGGCATCCTGGGTCATGGCGCCTCGGCATTCGATGCGGCGGTGGTGGCGTTGCAGGCGGGCGTCTCCCGCGTCGATCTGTGCTTCCGGCGGCCGGCGTTGCCCACAGTGAATCCTCACCGGCATCTGGAATCGGCTGGGCTGATGGCGCACTGGCCGTATCTGAGCGATCCGGTGCGCTGGAACATCATCCGGCATATGCGGGTGTTCGATCAGCCTCCCGCCGTGGCCAGCTTCAAGGCCGCGTGCGCCCTGCCCGGCTTTCGCATGCACGCCGCCAGCCCCTGGCAGGCGGTTGCCGTGGACGGCACAGACATTCGTGTCGAAACGCCGCGCCAGGCATTCCGCTTCGACCACCTGGTCTGCGCCACCGGCTATGCGCTCGACCTGGCTTCTCGGCGTGAGCTGCGCAGCCTGGCCAAGCGCGTCGTGCTGTGGCGCGACCGCTACCAGCCGCCGCCCGAGGACGCTTATCCCGAGCTTGGGACTTATCCCTATCTGTCCGACGGTTATGAGCTACAGCCGCTTGATTCGGCGGACGGGTGGATCGGCCGGGTGCACGCGTTCAACTTCGCCGCCGCCGCGAGCATGGGACCGCATTCGACGTCGATCAGCGGGCAGAAGCATGCCCTGCCGCGCCTGTTGCGCGCGCTGGTCCGCCGGCTGTTCCTGGAGCAGGAGGACACCATCATCCCCGACCTGCGCGCCTATGACGAACAGGATATCATCGTGCCGCCAGCATTCCACCAGCAGAAGGAGAACGCTCATGCCTAACATACGTGACCTGACAGCGCAAAACCTGACGCCGGAGGCGTTCGCGCCGTTCGGCGCCGTCATCGCGCCCAAGCAGGATGGCGTGCCGTTCGGGCCTCAGGACGGGGCGCTGCACCTGAACGCGGGGACGCCTCGGTTCTACACGATGCGGCTGCCGAACCGGGGGTTGACCGTCAGCCGGATCACCCGGCACCGCAACGTGACGCAGGTGCTGGCGTCAGCCGGCGGCGCGCCCCGGGGGGGGCCGGGGGGGGCGCCCCCCCCCCCGGGGGGGGGGGGGGGCGCC
>CAXTXZ010000287.1:4976-5630 GCA_964248015.1 uncultured Rhodopila sp.
GGAGGATGTAGCGGACGCCGAACCGGCGTTGGAGGCCATCCGGGCGTTCCGCATCCCGGGCGACGTCGCGGTGATGCTGCTGCGCGGCGCCTGGCACGCGGGTCCGCTGTTCGAAGCGGCGGAGGCGAGTTTCTTCAATCTGGAACTAAGCGACACCAACGTGACGGACCATTGGAACTGCGATTTGGTTGGACGCTATGGCGTCGCGCTGCGCGTGGTTGACGGTTAGGCAATGCTGGGAATTTCAGCTTCCCGCGAGGCCATGCCGCGGCGACGACCTGTCTGGCGGGCGTGGTCATGGTCGTGGCCAATTCACGGCAGCCGAACGGCGGGCTGCCAGCGGCGAGAGTCCAGGCCATTGCGTCTGGTCATCATCAGCAGCCCCTCCACGGCATGACCACGCTGGCCTACAGCGGGAGGCATCCAGCGCCTTGAAGGCGCTGATACTGTGAGCTGTGGCACTCAACCTAACGGCCGGTCGCCGCGCGGCTTGGATTTGCCCTTCGCGCCAAACAGAGCGTGGGCTTTCCAGGCTGCCGATGGTTCGCTCAATCCATCTGCGGTTCGCAAACCCAGGCTCATCGGACAATGTCAAGAAGGTCAGGCCATTCCTTCACTCCGTGCCATGGATTGCGCCCAACCAAACCAGCAACA
>CAXTXZ010000288.1:0-5605 GCA_964248015.1 uncultured Rhodopila sp.
GATGGGCGGCCTACCCCATTCCGGCGTCACCTTGTTGTGCACGATCAGCAAGGGCTTGCCGACGTCAAACAGGCCGTTGCGGTAATAGGCCCGGTAATCCGGGAACATCTCGAACGGGGAACGGTTCGCCTGGTGGTCGTTGCGATTTGGCAGCCAGGCCGGGCGGTTCCGTGGGAAGACGAACTGCCGTTGCGTCACGACTTCCTCGATCTGATCGGGTGACAGGAAGAAATAGAAGGGACGCATGCCCTGGTAGGTGCGTATGATGCGTCCGTGCAGCAGGCCGGCGCGGTGCAACCAGTAGATGAAGGGGACGAAGGAATTGATTTCCGCTCCGAACTCTCCGGCGAAATCCAGCCGGCGCGGCAGATCGACCGCGCAAGGGAATGGAGCGCTCATGGGATTTGATGTCTGGTCCACTGGCGGGCCTGCGGGCGCCTCGGCGCATCACCCGTCTTTTGATGCGGGTCACTAATGGAATGGTGGTTGCGCAGGCAGGTAGATGCCGCGCCGTGACGTGGCGCGTGGGTAATCCCGAAGAAGTTGGCCAGGCAGTGCATGCGCCTATCAATGCATTCAGCGCGTTAACAAACCCCTAACAAGCGAATCGCTTCTTCGCATAGTCGTCCGTTTCCACAATGTTGGCCACGCATGGGCTGCGAGCACGGCGCGCGGGAGCACCGGAGGCATCATGGTCCGGTGCCATCAAACGCACGCAGGCAAAGCACCGGGGCCTGTGGATATGACCTGTGGGTAAAGCTGGCCAGGACATGGGCGTAGGCAGCGCGATCCAGCTCATATGCATGCGCCACCATCGCATCGACCCGAGCGCGCAACTGCCAATGTTGGTCATTGGCGTCAGGACCCCTTGAAACGGTGTCGCGATCTGTGCGGGGGCACGACAAACGCAGGGCGGCGTGAGCCAGGAAGCGAAGCTGCGCCGCCGAGAACCGGGGGACGGGCAGCGCCTCCAACAGATACAGGCTGAGATGCGTCGCCGCCCTTTGGCGCACCAGCCAATCGAAGGCAAAGGCGTTGAACAGGGCGCACAGCGCCAACGCGTCCTCCTGGGGCCGTGCCCATGGCGTTTTCTCCACCGTCGCGGTGTGGCCGAACACGACGCCGGGGGGTGCCATGAAGGCGATCATGGTGCGCTCGTCGTTAGAGCGGGCGATGTCGCGAAACGCCAGGCGGCCATGCCGGGCAGCCTCGGCTATCGCCGGACGCAGCTTGCCGGGCGTCACGCTGTAGCGCGGCTCCGTGTCCCAACGATCGGTGTATTGATGGAATGTCTTGCCCTCATGAACGGTGAGCGCGCCCACGCCGGCGGGCAGGAAGCATCCGGCGTCATCGGTCATGTGCAGGTCGCGGCCAAGGCGGATCTTGCGGCGCTCGCACCAGTGGCCAAGCCGCTCCGGTTGGGCAAATAGACGCTCCGCGATGCGTTGGTCGGCAGTGCCGCGCAGCTCCAGCGGCATCAGGCCGCCGCCACCCGACGCCGCCAGGAAGGCGGGCGCATAGGTCATGATTTTGGCCGTGTCCGTGGCGTCCTCGATGCGCTCCAGGTAGAAGCCGCAGCGCAACGCCATGGTCGGTCCCGGCCGCTGCGCGACGATCAGGTCGAACTTGAAGCGGCTGTCGATGTCGAAGACCCGGCGGCGGTTCTCGAACGACAGGCACCACGTCAGGTCGGCGTTGTCGAAGTACAGCCGCCTGATGCCGTTGCTGCTGTCGTTGGCATGAAAGGCGGATGGCAGAAGCACCCCGACCGCGCCATCGGCTGCCGCCAGGGACATGTTGCGCTCCGCGAACAGCCTGTACAGGTCAAGATTGCCCGAGGCGGCGCGCTGGCATGGGTACAACCGCTGCGCGACATGCTTCAGATGCTCAAAGCCGGCGCGGTACGTCCTGAATGCGGCGGCGATGTCCGGCCGCGCCAGCACGTCCTGCTCGATCCTGGCGCGTTCCCAACTTGTGCGAGCTTCAAGAACCCGAGGATCATAGCCAGCCACGAAATCCTTGGTGTTGTGCTGCACGACATCCCAGGGCGGGTTGCCCAGCACGACGGAAAAGCCCGTTGGAAAGACCTCCGGAAATGTCAGATCCCAGGCGATGGCATCACTGTCAGGCTGGGTCGCGTTCTCCGGCCACTGCCCGGTTTCGGCCACGTGCCGCGCCAGGCGCAGCCACAGGTCATCGCCGTCCCGCTCACGCAGCATGGCTGAACGAGTCCAGGCTTGCGTCAGTTGGCGCAGCGGGAACAACAGTGCATCCAGCCGCTCTTTCACCGCCTGTTTCGCCGCCAGGTCGGCAACGTCGCGGCCGATCGACGCGTTCAGCTTACCGACCAGCCGGCGTGCCAGCGCCATCCGCTCGCGCAGCCGCCGCGTCACGCCTTGCGCCAGCAGCGGATCGAGCGGGCCGCCGGTCACGGGCAGGGTTGCCAGCGACTCGACGAACGGGCCGGTCAGCGCGTCGCCGTGGACCAGCCGGTGATCCAGGAACGTCAGCGGCAGCCCCTCGGCGTAGGACTCCAGCCAGAGCGAGAGCTTCGCCAGCTCAACCGCCAGCTTGTTGCGGTCGCACCCATACAGGCAGTGCACCGCGACCAGCCGGCGGCAGATCGCGCGGGCGCGGTTCTCCGAATAGCCTCGGCTGGGCAGGTAGGGCACCAGCGTCGCGTCCGGATCGGGCAGGGCGGCAATGCGGCCGTGCAGGCCGCGCTCGTCGCACAGCCGGCAGGCGGCCAGCAGCGCCTCGCCCAGGTAGCGGCAGGCCTCCACCAGGAAGTGCCCGCTGCCGGTGGCGGGGTCTACGATCTTGAGCGTCAGCAAGGCGGCGGGACACGGGTCGTCCAACGGGCTGAGCGCGGCGATCTTCGGGTCGAGCGTTTCGCGCACCAGGAAGCGCACAAATTCATGCGGAGTATAAAACGACCCGCTCGCCTTGCGGCCGTTGCCAGCGCGCAGGAAAAATCCGCTCGGCATGACATCAGGGGCAGCGCCGTTTGCCGGCGCCAGGGAAACTTGCTTGCCGCGCCGCACGCGGATCAGTGGCTCCGTCGCGATTCCGGGTTCCTGTTCCAGCAGCGCCTCGTAAACCGAGCCCAGATCCTCCACGCCGAGGCTGCCGTAATGCACCCGGTCACGGGTTTTCCCGCTTGTCCAGATCAGTTTGTCGAGCAGGATCGCAACCGCGCGGTCGCCCCATTCCAGCCGGTCAAGCAGCGGCATGGCGCCGGCGCCGAACAGCGCGCCGCCCAACGGCGCGATCCGCAACTCGCTGCACGACACTCCGTCGCGGAAGAGGGCAAACACCGTGCGCAGGCCGGATTCAAGCATCCGGCCGGTGTCATGGCCGAGATCCAGATGCCGGCGCACCAGCGGACCCAGCGCGCGATTGGGCGACAGCGCCGTCCGCCACAGCCGGGTCGAGGCGAAGCTGAACCCGAGGCCCGGTTCGGCGGGGCTTTCCAGTTTCAGGATGAACAGCAGGCGGTAAACCAGCACCAGGCTTTCGCGCCACAGCGCCTGGGCGTCGGCGCCCTTGTCCGGCAGCGCGTTGATGAAGCCGACGATCGCGTCCTTGGCCTGATGGCGCAGGGCGGTGGTGACGCGGGCCTGGTGCAGCCGAGCGGCGTCGAGCACGGCGGAAAGGTTGGGGAGAGAGCGCGCATGGACCAGGGTGGCCAGGACACGCCAGGAATCGGGCGGCGCTTCCAGCCCCCGCCAAACGTCGAGGGGCATGGAAAGGGAACTGTCGGCGCGAATGGGATCGCATAGCAGCAGGCGCAGGACATCGCCATTCGTCAGCAACCCGGCGCGTTCTCCGCGCGCGAACAGGACGCGCTGGGCGCCGCGGGTCATGCTGCGACGATCGGCGGCGTCAAGATCGGTGTCGCAGCCGGCTGACCACGCCCGCAGCGCAACGCCGTCGGCCTGCAACAGGTAGCCGCCATCCTCCGGCCCCTCGCGCGTCGCGACGGCGTCCTGTCGTCGCGGCGGGCCATAACCGAGTGCGAGCGCCAGCTTTGACGTCACCCGCTGGTGAACCCGCTGCGCGCCGCCACGGCCCAGCGACGCGTGCAGGGCATCCCATCCCTGCGCCGCCTCCGGCGATACCCTCAGTCCGTCACGCAGGAACGGCGCCGTCAGCGCGGTTCCGGACACAATGCAGTCGCCGAGATCGAGGCTCACGGCGCCAGCATGAGCAGGCCAAGGCTGCGTATCGAAGACGGCGACATTGCCGGGCGGATTCGTGAGCGGAACCGCGCCAAGACTTCGGCCGCGTCACGCCGACTGGCTGCGTTGGTGGAGGAATCGGCGGCAAACCCCTCCAGACGCTGTTCCGGTCGGGCGGATGAACGCCAATCCGGCATCAGTGGCACGCCATCGAACAGGTCGCCAATCGCTGGCTTGCGCGGGCCGCAGATTTCGTCGGCGCGTCGTTCCAGCCAAGCCTCGGCGATGGCGTCATCATGATCCAAACGATCGCGTTGCGCCGCGCCGTGTTCGTCAGCCAATCGTTTCCCCACCGCCTCGGCCTGCCGTTGCAGCCCATCCAGAACGACCCAGGGAGCAAAGAGCCGGTCCCAGCAGCCCTCAATCGGTTCGCCGTCGCCCAGCGACAGCCAGTCCGGTTCTTCCCGGATTGTTCCATCCGGGAACATCCGCAGCCCGAACAGCCGGCGGAACATGACGCCGCTCGTCTCCACGGCATAGGTGGCCAGCAGTGACAGGTCGCCTCGCGCGGCGCTGACGCGGCCCGTGCCGGACGCCCGAGCCGCCGTGATCGCGCGTCGCGTCAGCGGATGGGACCGGCCCGGATACAGCAACGCCCGGCCCTGGTCATCGCGCAAGCGCGTCGGATCGCTTGTCAGGCGCACGATCCCGGTGGAACGATCATATCCGGGCAACCCTTCCAGGTCTCGCGCCCAAATCGCCGGCACGTGCCCCTCAGCGGGCAGGACGGAGGCGACGAAAGCGGGCAGGTCGATGCCGCTGTGTTCCTCGGCGGGCGGCGCATCGACTGCTCCGCCGCTCATCCAGCCATGCCGCACCGCCATGTGATCAAAGCTCTGGAACGCGCGGTCGATCTCGTGCAGCAACGCGCGGTAGGACTCGCTTTCGTGGTCCTCGGCCGCAAGGTCCAGGGAATGAACCAGCCGAGGCAGCGTCGTGAACAGGTCCTCGGCAAGACTGGCGAACAGCGGCTCATGCAGGCTTGCCGGGTCGGCGGTGACGGACAGGGTGTTTGGCATGACCGAAAGGCAGGCGCGTGCCTTTTCATACTTGGCGATCAGCCGCAGCAGCAGGCGTTCCTCGAACGTGCCGGCGAGGTACAGGTAGCGCACCTGCGGATCGTTCCGCTGGCCGTAGCGGTCGATCCGGCCGTTGCGCTGCTCTAGGCGGTTTGGGTTGTAGGGCAGGTCGAGGTGGATCAGGTGGCAGCAGCGCTGGTGCAGGTTCAGGCCCTCGGCCAGTGAATCGGTGCTGACCAGGATGACGTTGTCCTCCCCGGCGCAGCGCTCGGCCGCCAAGGCCCGGTCAGCCTCGGTATCGATTCCGCTGATCGAGAGCACCGTGCCGCCGATGCCTGCCAGAAC
>CAXTXZ010000289.1:0-5602 GCA_964248015.1 uncultured Rhodopila sp.
GTCCTGCACCGCCGTGATCCCCGCGATGCGCGTCCCTGCCGGCTCCTCCAGCACCATCGTCACCACCGCCGGGAACCCGGCCACAGCCACGCTTGCCGTCCCCCCCCGGCGCGCGACGCCGACAACCAGCGCGGCCGTGCCCGCCACGATCAGCACCGCCATGACGATGACCGCGATCTTCAAAGCCCGCATGCCCTTTCCCATCCCTGCTTCCCCCCACGGGCCGAACCGCGTAACCCCACCTCCGCCATGACAGCCGCCCAGGACCGCGTTCCCGCCTCGTCGATCCGCGTCACAGCCATGGCGGAACATGCCGGCTTGCGCGTCGACCGCTTCATCGCCGACGCCGTCGGCGCCCTTTCCCGCTCCCGCGTCAAAACGCTGATCGAGCAGGCGCGCCTGTCGGTCGACGGCCGCCCAGTCACCGAGCCAGCCGATCCCGTCCGCGCCGGCAGCCTCTACACGCTGGACATCCCGCCGCCCATCCCAGCGACGCCCCAGCCGCAAGCCATCCCGTTCGCCATCCTGTACGAGGACGGCGACCTCATCGTCCTCGACAAGCCGGCTGGCCTTGTGGTCCATCCCGCCCCCGGCAACCCGGACGGCACCCTGGTCAACGCCCTGCTCGCGCATTGCGGCCCCGGCTTCACCGGCATCGGCGCCGAACGCAGGCCCGGCATCGTGCACCGACTGGACAAGGACACCTCCGGGGTGATGGTCGCCGCCAAGACGCAGCTCGCCAACGACAAGCTGACCGCCGCCTTCGCCGCGCGCGACCTCGACCGCGCCTATCATGGCCTGTGCTGGGGCCTGCCGTCGCCGCCGGCCGGCGAGATCGAGGGCGCGATCGGCCGCGACACGCGCGACCGCAAGCGCATGGCTGTCGTCGCGCGCGGCGGCAAGCCGGCCCTGACCCGCTACCGCGCCTTGCAAGCCTGGCGGACCAACCTGGCCTGGCTGGAATGCCGCCTGGCAACCGGCCGCACCCATCAGATCCGCGTGCACCTGGCCGCCAGGGGCCACCCGCTCGTGGGCGATCCGCTCTACCTGCGCCGCGTTCCCGCCAGCGCCAAAGCCCTGCCGCAGCCTCTGCAGGGCCGCCTGCTGGACTTCCCGAGGCAAGCCTTGCATGCCGCCAGCCTGGGCTTTGCCCATCCCCGCACCGGGCAGCCGCTCAGCTTCCAGGCGCCGCTGCCGGCCGACATGGCAAGCCTGCTGGGGGACGTGGAGGCCAGCCTGTCCAACACCTAACCAGACGTTAATATTGACAGGACTAAATCAGTACTGTATAACTCAGCCCGTCAAAGCGGGTGGATGTCCTGCTTTGGTGGGAACGTCCGGCAATGCCGCCGCCAGTGCCGGGGCGGGTCGCCGGGACGTGATGTCACCCTCGTGCATCCAGACTGGTCTCAGTCACATTCATGCCTCGGTCTTGCGCCACTCTTTGGGCAAGTAATCGTGGCTTGACGCAAGGAGCCTGCCAAGTGGCCTCTGCCGTCCTTAACATCGCCCCAGAGGGCAACCTGTCGCGGTATCTTCAAGAGATCCGCAAATTTCCCATGCTCACGCCGGAGGAAGAGCTTTCGCTCGCCCATCGCTGGCGCGACACCCAAGACATGGACGCCGCCCACAAGCTTGTCACCTCGCATCTCCGCCTGGTGGCCAAGATCGCCATGGGCTATCGCGGCTACGGCCTGCCGGTCGGGGAACTGATCAGCGAGGGCAATGTCGGCATGATGCAGGCCGTCAAGCGCTTCGACCCGGACCGGGGCTTCCGCCTCGCGACCTACGCGATGTGGTGGATACGCGCCGCCATCCAGGAATACATCCTGCACTCCTGGTCGCTGGTGAAAATGGGCACCACCGCCGCGCAGAAGAAGCTGTTCTTCAACCTGCGCCGCCTGAAGGGCCAGATGCAGGCCATCGACGATGGCGACTTGCAGCCCGAACAGGTCGCCAAGATCGCCCGCGTGCTGGACGTCCCGGAACAGGACGTGGTCAGCATGAACCGCCGCCTCGCCGCCCCCGACCACAGCCTGAACGCGCCGGTGCGCCAGGACAGCGAGGGCGAGTGGCAGGATTGGCTGGTTGACGAGGGCGAAAGCCAGGAATCTTCCATCGCCGACCGGGAAGAGCTGACTGGCCGCAAGGCATTGCTCACTGGCGCCTTGAAGTCGCTGAACGAGCGCGAGCGCCACATCCTGATCGAGCGGCGCCTGAAGGACAACCCAACCACGCTGGAAGACCTTTCCCAGCAATACAACATCTCCCGCGAACGGGTGCGCCAGATCGAGGTGCGGGCCTTCGAGAAGCTGCAAAAGGCGATGAAGGCCCAGATCGCGGAACGCCGCCTCCATGCCGGCGGCCGCGCGGCGAGCAGCCCTGCCCTGGAACACGCCCAAACGCCAGCGGGCTGACAAGCCAACAGGGTCGGCCCGCAATCAGCCGCCCCCAATTCGGCAAGCAACTCCCTACGGCGTCTCCTTCCCTTCCAGGCCCCATTCGGCGGCCAGCGCAGTGCGCTTGGCCACCAGGATGGCACGTTGCTCTTTCAGGCGATGGTCATCCAGCATCTTCAAGATGATCGGCAGGATCTGCGCCACCAGCCAGGCGGCCAGGGCGGCCAACCAGGCCCGGGCAACCGTGAGCGGTTCGCAAAGATAGCTCAGGCACCCATGAATCCCGGCGCATTGGTACCAGGCCTGGGAAACCGGCTGGACGCAGGCCGCGGCCTGGAACAACAGCATCGCCCGCGCCAGCGCCGCGCCGGGGCTTGGGTCTATCAGCAGCGTGACAAGGCCGGGCAGCAGCAGCACGACCAAAGGGATTGCGATATCGGGTGACATGGCGATCAGGCTGCCGCCACTCAGGCCCAGGAGCAGGACCAGCACGCTGCCCATCATCCTGCTGAGCGCCGAACCGCTTTTGACCTGTGCCCCGCTCACCGCAGCACCAGGCTCATGACCACCAGGATCAGCGCTGTCAGCCCGACCGCGCCGGTGATCGCCAGGCCGAACTGCTCCGCGTTGGCGAAGCGGAGCGTGTCGTTGCTGTCAATCGCCACGATCTGCTGGTCGATGATCGACAGGTTGGCCACCGCGTTTCGCGCGTAGGCCTCGTCGCTCCTCCGGCCCCGCGGGTCCAGCACCAGATCCAGCATCTGCGGCAGGAACCCGGCCTGCGCCAGGGTTTCCAGCTTCGCCGTGATGGCCTCGCGCTTGGGCCTGTTGCGCCATTGCTCCAGCTCCGGGCGCAGCCGCGCCGCGACCCACTTGCCCAGCCCCGGCATCGCATGGGCATGGTGCTTGGCTTGCAGGTCCCGCAACAGCTTGATCTCTCCCAGGCGATAGCCGTCCGCGTCGTTGCGGCTGAGCAGCGCGTTGACCTGCACTTCCGACTGATCATCGGACCTTGCGGCGATAAAGGCCGCAAGGTGCGGGCTGACCATGTTCCCCGCCGTGCTGTCCGCCGATTTTTCCAGGAACCGCAGGAGGTCGGGGATGCTGATGATCCAGTTGTTCCGCATCGCGTCCAGACGGCACGGCAGCAGCGGGTTCAGCGTGTAATACAGCCGCAGCGCCGCGCCGGAGCCGCCGTTCTGGAGATAACGCCGCTGCTGCACCACCTCCCGGCTCATTGGTGGCGGAGCCTCGCCCCAGCCGCCCGTCTTGAGCGACATCCATGTGTCGACGATGCTGTTGACCATGATCTCGGTCGTGATCGCCCGCAGGTCCATCCCCGTGGCGAAGCCTTCCGTGTAGATCGCGTCCAGGCTGTCGCGCCACACAGCCCCGCCAAGCCAGCAGCACGGCTTCCGGCTCTTGAGCGCGTTGATCGCGCGCATCAGCAGAAGCGTGTCGCTGCGCGGCCCGGGCCTGGTTTCCGCCACCCGGTCGCGCACCAGCTCCTCGATCGTCGAGGCCATCGCCGCGTCCCCCAGGCCGCGGCGCAGCCAAGTGGCGACGATGTCGCTGCGCAGCGCCTGGACCGATTTCTTCTCGTCCGCCAGCAGCGCGTAGCCAAGGGTCGGGGCATCGAACACAGGGATGTCGTTCAGCACCAACGGCCGTTGGCTGCGCCGGGGCGGCCGTGCGGCAACCCGCCTTGCCCGTGCCGCCGTCGGGTCCAGCAACAGGCTTGGCGTCGGCCGGTGCTCAGGGTCGTCGGCCAGCATCCCGCGCAGCAGGTCGGCCATGAAGCCGGACAGCGGCACGTCCCTGGACAAAGCCATCAGGCTGCCGAACTCCAGCTTCGCGCGAATGATCGTCGGATCGTCCTGCCTGGCGAAGGGCGCCTTGCCGCCCGACAGCACGAGCAGCAGCACCCCCAAGGCATAGACGTCGTCGGCGATCGATCCGCGTCCCCGGCCCGCCGGATGGCACATCGCCTGGTACGGTGATTCAAACACCGCCGGCTGATGCATGGCGGGGGGCGCCGCCCAAGCCGCGCCCAGCGTGACAGGCTGTCCCGCCGCCGCATGGAACACGTTATCCAGCCGGATCGAGCGGTGCGTCAGGCCCAGGCCGTGCAGCGTGTCCAGCACCCGGGCCATGGGCCGCAGCACCTGGTCAAGCAGCGCTTTTTCCGGCCATGCGCGCAACGACGCCGACAGCGGCGGTCCAGGTGGCGCCGTGCAGATGACATAGTACGCCTCCCCCTTCCCTCCTGGGCCCGACGCCACCCCATGGCCCAATGGCGCCATCAGGTTGTCGATGGGGTCGATCAGCGCTTCAAGCGCGTCAAGCCGAGGCGAGGCGTTGCGGGAAACCATCAGCGCGACGCGATTGGCATTCGCCGCCAGCCGGTCATGCGCCAGACAGGCTGGCAAGCCGCCGCCCGCGTCAGCCAGCGCCTTCGTTGACTCAACGGCGAAGCGGCCGGCAATCAGGGGCGGTGTCGGGTCATCAGCCATGCGGAGCAAACCAATTTTGGTCGGGCCGCCCCAGTTTAGCGAGACAAAGGTTAGCCGATCGTTAACGCCGTCATCCCTCGAACGGGTCCCTTACCAGGATGGTGTCGTCCCGCTCCGGGCTGGTGGACACCAGGGTGACCGGCGCTTCCACCAGTTCCTCGATGCGCCGCACGTACTTGACCGCTTGCGCCGGCAAGTCCGCCCAGGACCGGGCGCCGCGCGACGACCCCGACCAGCCTTCCATGATCTCATACTCCGGCGCCGCCGCGGCCTGGGCGCCGGGCGCGGCCGGCAAATGCCGCGACAGCCGGTCGCCAATCCGGTACCCGGTGCAGATCTTCAGCTCAGCCAGCCCATCCAGCACGTCCAGCTTGGTCAGCGCGATGCCCTGCACGCCGCCCACCTTGATTGCCTGGCGCACCAGGGCCGCGTCAAACCAGCCGCATCGCCGCCGCCGCCCGGTGACGGTGCCGTACTCGTGCCCCCTGTCCCCCAGCATCTGGCCGACATCGTCCCGCAGTTCCGTCGGAAACGGCCCCGAGCCAACCCGCGTGGTGTAAGCCTTGGCGATCCCCAGCACGAAGCCTACCGTCCCCGGCCCCACTCCGCTGCCCGAGGCCGCCGTCGCCGCCACCGTGTTGGACGACGTGACAAACGGGTAAGTCCCGTGATCCACATCCAGCATGACGG
>CAXTXZ010000290.1:0-1244 GCA_964248015.1 uncultured Rhodopila sp.
TGCAGCGCTTCCGGCGTCGCGCCGGCGCGCTTGACCTCTCGCGCCAGGACGCGGGCGTCAAGGATCGCCTGGGATGATCCGTTCGATCCGATTGGATACATCGGATGCGCGGCGTCACCCAGCAGCGTGACCCGGCCAAAGCTCCAGCGGTCGAGCGGGTCTCGGTCAACCATTGGGTACTCGAAGCAGCGGCCAGCGCCCTGGATCAGCCCCGGCACGTCCAGCCAGTCAAAGCGCCAGTTGGCGAACTGCGGCAGGAAATCACCGAGGTTGCCGGCCCGGTTCCAGTCCTCCCGCCGCCATGCCTGGGTTGGCGGGAACTTCCGCTCCGCGATCCAGTTGATCAACGCCTCGCCCTCGGGCGAAGCAGCGGGAGAAATGGGATAGGCCACGAATTTCTGCTGCTCGTGGCCGACCATGACCATCGTGCGCCCGGTCAGGAACGGTCGGGCGCGCGTGGTGCCGCGCCACAGGATGACGCCCTTCCAAACAGGGAGTCCCTCATTTGGGTAAAGCGTTTGGCGGACGTTCGAGTGGATGCCGTCGGCGGCGATCATCAGGTCGCCCAGGACGTCCGGCTGGCGGGCGCCAGTCGCGCGATCAATGAAGCTGGCGCGAACGCCGCTGCCGGTGTCTTCCCAATGAGTGAGATGGTGGCTGGTCCGAATGCGGTCCGCGCCGAGCCTCTGGCGCGCCACGTCGAGCAGCATCATCTGGAGCGCCCCGCGATGAGCGGAGAACTGGGGCCAGTTGTAACCGGCGTCGATGCCGCGTGGCTCGGACCAGATGTGCTGGCCATTCTTGCTGTAATAAGCCAGCTCAGCGGTTGGAACGGCCATGGCGGCGAGCATGCCTTGCAGGCCAAGCTCGGTCAGTTCGCGCACCGCATGCGGTAGAAGGTTGATGCCAACGCCCAGTGGCTGCGGAGCGGAAACGGATTCATAGACAAGGCAATCGATGCCGACCTGATGCAGACTGAGCGCGGTCGTCAAGCCGCCGATGCCGCCGCCAATGATCAGGATCGTCATTTCAGTCAGGATCTCCTTGAGAAGCTGGACGCTAGCATAGCGCTCGGCAAATGCGTAAAATGCAATCTAAATAAGCATTAGCCTAAATTATAGGTTTTGTATGAACGTTCTATAATCATAAAATTCTACAGGAGAGTGGAAAAGCGCTTTGTGTACAAAGGTTGGGCGAAATATCATCATGTTGCGTTGCAGCGTGAGTCAATCGAGAGTATGGCT
>CAXTXZ010000290.1:1344-5600 GCA_964248015.1 uncultured Rhodopila sp.
TTGGGCGAAATATCATCATGTTGCGTTGCAGCGTGAGTCAATCGAGAGTATGGCTAGCATACCTTAACCAATGCTTGAGCCAGGGATACCCGGCGCCATGCCGTCCAACACCACCCGCTTCTCAAGGGCAGGGCTGTCTTATGTCGGCAGCTTGAATCGCGCCAGGGCACGTCGTTGAGCGGAATGTCCATGACCTGTTCGCGCCAAACTGCATCCAATGGTGTCAGGCCCGAACTTGCGGTTTACGCGACAAGCACGGAGGCTCGCGGAATGTTCGGCGTCTGCAAGCGCGAAGCCAGGTCACATGAAACGAAATGACGCCGGGCAATATTGTCAATCAGTGAAGACGGCCATCTGATCTGTTGTTCAGACGAATGCGTGACGACTTGAACTGGAGGTTCTTATGCAACTTGGCGTTTTCATTCCGATTGGCAACAATGGCTGGCTGATCTCCACGACGTCGCCACAGTATAAGCCAAGTTTTGACCTGAACAACGCAATCGTGCAAAAGGCTGAGCAGTTCAACTTTGATTTTGCCTTGTCGATGATCAAGTTGCATGGCTTTGGCGGCCCGTCGCAGTTCTGGGACTACAACCTGGAATCGTTCACGCTGATGGCGGGCCTGGCCGCGACCACAAAGAAGATCAAGCTGTTCGCGACCTGCGCGGTGCTCAGCATGCCGCCACCGATCGCCGCGCGCATGGCTGTGACGATCGACAGCATCTCGCACGGGCGGTTCGGCGTGAACATCATCTCCGGCTGGCAGCGGCGCGAGTACACCCAGATGGGTATCTGGCCGGGCGCGGAGCACTACAAGCGTCGTTATGAATACTGCGCCGAGTACGTCACCGTGATGAACGAGCTTTGGGCCACCGGACGGTCCGACTTCAAGGGCGATTTCTTCAAGATGGACGATTGCCGCTGCCTGCCAACGCCGATGGCGGAGAAGATCCCGATCATCTGCGCCGCCCAGAGCGACGCCGGGACGAAGTTCGCCGCCAAACACGCCGACTACAATTTCTGCGCCAGCTTTGGCTACAACCAGCCAACCGCTATCGCCGCCAGCGTCGCGCGTCTGGTGAAGGCTACTGATGAAAGCGGCCGGGACTGCGGCGCGCTGATCCTGGTCATGATCATCGCCGATGAAACCGACGCGGCCGCCGAGGCCAAGTGGGAACACTACAAGCAGGGCACCGACCTGGAAGCGCTGGCGTATCGCGACGAGCAGGCCGAGGATGACCCCAGCACGGATATCTACGCCCAGCCGAACCGCCGGCGCATCCTGGGCACCAACAAGCTGCCCACCAACCAAGGCGTGCTAGTCGGCTCCTACGCCAGCGTTGCCCGCATGCTGGACGAGATGTCGCAAGTTCCCGGCGTCCGCGGCGTGATGATGACGTTCGACGACTTCGTTATCGGAATGGAGCAGTTCGGCACGCGCATCATGCCGCTGATGCGCTGCAAGAACGAGACTAGAATAGCCGCATGAACACTGCCGGCCTCAGCTCGATCCTGCCGTTCGGCCTGGGCAGGTCGGCGGCGGCGTCCGCGCGACGGCGGTCAACCCGGCTGCCGTCCTGGGCCGTGTCCTGGCTGCAGGTCGGCCCGCTGGCGCTGGTCCTGGTTGTCCTGTTCGCCTTGCCAACCGCTTTGTTCCTGATCGTCAGCTTCTATGACTATGACAGGACCGGCATCTATCCGGCCTTCATCATGGACAACTACCGCGAGCTGCTGACGACGCCGGCGACGTGGCGGGTCTATGTCAGCTCCCTGCGGTTCGCCTTCATCGTCTGGGCGATCACGCTGTTCCTCGGGTTCAACATCGCCTACTTCCTGATCTTCCACGTGAGGAACAGGATCATCCGCACGGTGCTGTTCCTGCTCTGCGCCATTCCGTTCTGGACGTCGGGGATCATCCGGACGATTGCCTGGATACCCTTCCTGGGCCGCAACGGCGCGTTCAACCAGATCCTGATGGGGCTGGGCCTGACCTCCAAGCCGCTTGAGTTCCTGCTGTTCTCCGACTTCGCCGTTGTCATCACCTACGTCCATCTGTTCACCTTGCTGATGGTCGGCCCGATCGCCAACTCCCTCGCGAAGATAGACCCGGCGCTGATGGAGGCCGCTGTCGATGCCGGCGCAAGCCGCTGGCGCACCATGGTTGACATCGTCATTCCCCTCTCCAAAACCGGCATCGTGCTCGGCTCGATCCTGGTGTTCACCCAGGTGATGGGCGACTACTTCGTCGTCCGGCAAATGAGCGGGGGGCAGAGCGCCTCCATCGTTTCGATGCTCTCGACTGAAATCCAGGCCATGCAGTACCCGCCAGCCGCCGCCAACGCCATGGTGCTGGTGGTGTTCGTGGCCATCCTCGTGGCCTTGATGATGAAGATCGTCGATGTGCGCAAAGAGCTTGTGAAGTAGGGAGGGCACGTCGATGGCGGGTGGCCGGATCAGCGACAAGCGGCCCTGGACATTCTATGCGCTGGCAACCCTGTTCAGCCTTTTCCTGCTGTTCCTCTACGGGCCGATGTTCGTCATCTATGTGCTGTCCTTCCAAGGGCCGAACGGCGGCGTGACCTTCCCGATGGTCGGCACGTCCTTGACGTGGTTTCGCGACGTCTTCGAAAAAGGCCAGATGGCCAACATTCCGGTGTCCTTTGGGCGCTCGATGGCGCTTGCGGCGGTGGTCTGCGGCCTGACGGTGGTCATCTCGGTTGCGGCCGGCTTGGGCTTCCGCCGGCGCTTCCCCGGCTCAGGCGCGTTGTTCTACCTGGCGGTTGCCAGCCTGGTGATGCCCAGCCTGTTGGTCGGCTTTGGCATCGGGCTTGGGTTTCAGTTCCTTGGGTTGCAGCCCAGCCTGTTCACCTCGGCCTTGGGGGCGCAGTTGACCTGGACGTTGCCGTTCGGATTGTTCGCGATGTTCGCGGTCGTGAACCGCTTCAACCGCTCATGGGAAGAAGCCGCGACCGACCTGGGCGCTAACGGCTGGCAGCGGCTGCGGCATATCACGATCCCGATCCTGATGCCCGGCATCATCGGCGTGGCGATGGGCGCGTTCACCCTGTCCTACGATGAGTACGCCCGCACCACCCTGACAATCGGGCCGAAGAACACCTTGCCGCTGGAAATCTACGCGCTGATTTCCTCCGCCACGTCCCCCACGTTGTTCGCGATCGGCACGCTGACCACTGGCGTCTCGTTCCTGGCGATTATCATCACCCTGCTGTTCGTGCTGCGCCTGCAGCGGCGGCGCGGCAGGGCAACACTGAAGGTCGGATAATGGATAGCCGCTTCGACGTCGAGCTTGTCTCGGTCACCAAACGCTACGGCGCCACGCTGGCGGTCGATGCCGTGTCCCTGCGTATCCCACGCGGCACCTATTGCTGCCTGCTGGGGCCCAGCGGCTGCGGCAAGACCACCACCCTCCGGATGATCGCGGGGCATGAGGCGGTGACGGAGGGCGACATCCTGATCCATGGCGAGAACGTCTCCGACCTGCCGCCGATCAAGCGCGGCACGGCGATGATGTTCCAGAGCTATGCGCTGTTCCCCCACATGTCCTGCCTGGACAATGTCGCGTTCAGCCTGAAGATGCGCGGCGTCGCCAAGGCCGAGCGCCATGCCAAGGCACGGGAGTACCTGGATCTGGTGCACATGGCGGATTACGCCGCCCGTCTGCCGGCGCAGCTCTCCGGTGGTCAGCAGCAGCGCATTGCCCTGGCGCGCGCCTTGATCAACCGGCCTCGGGTGTTGCTGCTGGACGAGCCGCTTTCGGCGCTCGACCCGTTCCTGCGGGTCAAGGTGCGCGAGGAACTGAAGCGTTTGCAGCGGGAGCTTGGGATCACCTTCATCCACGTCACCCACAGCCAGGACGAGGCGATGGCGCTGGCCGACCTGATGGTGGTGATGGAAGATGGCCATATCCGGCAGTCGGCGCATCCCCGAGACGTGTTCGAGCGCCCGGTCAGCCCGTTCATCGCCCGCTTCATCGGCAGCCACAACGTGCTGCGCAACAATGCGGGGCCTATCGCCGTGCGCGCCGACCGCTGCCGCCTGGGTTCCGCCGCCGATGGCCCGCATGTCAACGGGCAGGTCATCGCCGTTGAGTACCAGGGCTCCATGGTGCGCGTGGCCGTGAAGACCGATGCCGGGGACGAAGTCTCGGCGCTGGTGCCCGACCAGATGTTCTACCGCAAGCCAGCCGAACCAGGCGACCCGGCAACGCTGGTTTGGTCGGAGCAGGACACTCATGC
>CAXTXZ010000291.1:0-1364 GCA_964248015.1 uncultured Rhodopila sp.
GCCAACTACCTCCGCCATTCAGGTTATTTCCAGTCAACGTGAAAATGCTCTAGCTCCGTGAGCCCATGATCCCGCTGGACAGATTGGGGCATGGTCCAAATCTTCAGGAGATGATCGTTAACAGGCTTTTCCAAACCCGTCATGACAGCCTCGGCTTTTTTTGCGTGTAAGCCATTGCCAGGACAGGGTCACGGACCAGTGCGTCTGCCAGCTTCATCACGATCTCCCGCTGTCTGACAGGCACACATTTTCCGGAAAACAACCCAATCCAGTACCGGGTTTGATCAGGCAGCCACAAGGGCTTGTGCTTAAACCAGATGAGGGCGTCTCCGCCACGATAGAGACGGCCCTGTTGGCAGGCCACGGTCACGGCAGCCGCGCGAGCCTCTCGCCCAGGAACTGGAAAAACCCGTCCGCATCCAGGCTTTCCAGCACGGTCGCGTTGCTCGAAGCCCCGGTCGCGCCCCATCGGTCGATCACCGTGCGCCCCCGGCTCGGCCCCGGCCCCAGGTCCACCCGCGCCGAGCAGGGACGCTCGGTGAACAGCTCGGGGCGGATCAGCCACGCGACGGCGCAAGGGTCGTGCAGCGGCGACCCGGCGCCGTTCAGCCGAACCGAGGGCGGCACGCTGGCCCCGATCGCGCAGGCGGCGGCAAGGCAGCGCCCCTGCCCCAGGGCGCGCCACGCCGCGATCCGGGCCGGCGTCACCAGCGCCTGCGCCGTCAGTTCCAGCGTGGCGAACACCACCGGCCGCCCGCTTTCGAGCAGGATCGCCAGCGCCTCGGGGTCGCTCCAGGCGTTGAACTCGGCGGCCGGCGTGGCGTTGCCCTCGGCCCAGGCGCCGCTCATCAGCACGATGCGCTCGACCTTCGCCGCCAGCGCCGGTTCCGTGGCCAGCGCGATCGCCAGGTTGGTCGCCGGCCCGATCCCCGCCAGCGTCACAGGCTCGCCGGCTTCCCGCAGGACGCGCCGGATCACGTCAGCCGCGAGGCCGGGCGCGGCGGCTCCGCCCGCCGGCAGCGCGACGCCGCCAAGGCCGTTCTCGCCATGGACGAGGGGCGCGCTGCTGAACGCGCCCAGCAGCGGCCGGTCCGCCCCGGCGTGAACCGGCACGCCAGACCCCGCCAGCCGGACCAGCGCCAGGGCGTTGGCCAGCGTGCGCGGCAGGCCGACGTTGCCGCCCGCCACGGTGACGGCGAGCACGGCGAGTTCGGGCGAGGCCAGCGCCAGGAACAGCGCGATGGCGTCGTCGGTCCCCGGATCGCAGTCGATGATGACCGGTGTCGGCATTGTCGAGCATCCTCCGCAGCGGGGCGCCCGCGGGCGGCCCCCCCCGGCGGGAGCTCCCCTGCGAGCCGGGGGCC
>CAXTXZ010000291.1:1374-5579 GCA_964248015.1 uncultured Rhodopila sp.
AGGGCGAAGGTGAACAGGGCGGGCAGGCGCCGACGCAGCGGGCCGCCCGCGTCGATCCACGCCGGGCGGAAGATCCGATCCTAGCCGGGAACCGGGCGAGCAGCGAGGGCGGCGGTCCGCAGCCAACGCGACGCTGTCCCGGCAAGGGCGCCGACAGGCCTCGGCGCCAGTCGTTCGGAGGGCTCGTCCGCGCCTGGCGCCGTCCCTGCCGGCACGGGCCGAGAGTGGCTCGGCCACGCCTGTCGCGCTCACGATCCGACATGCCCTTGCCGTGGTACAATGGCATGCCGCGCCGCGCGAACCGCCACGATCACGCCAGGCGTAAACCCAATCTTAACGAAACTGAGGCACCTCTTGCCGCCGGCTCCATAGCCTGCCCGGTTGTCCCGAGGTTCATGATGCGCGCGACGATCAGTTTCACCGTCTTGGCCCTGGCGGCGTTGTTGGCCTTGCCCGCCGCAGGCCAGGCGCAGGACAGCGGCCGTCTCCTCGCCACGTCGGGCGTGACGCAGTTGGAGGGCGCCGGCGGCGGCGGCCTGGCGCCCTGGGCGCTGATCACCGGCTACGGCACCCGCGACGCCGTGGGCGCCAACGCGCACTACACCTCGGCCTACCTGCCCAGCTTCAACTTGCAGTCGGCGGGCATGAGCGTCGGGCTGATGGACCGGTTGGAGCTGTCCTACGCCCACCAATGGTTCGACACCGGCTCCACCGGCGCGAAGCTTGGCCTTGGCTCGGGCTACGTGTTCGACCTGGACGTCGTGGGCGCCAAGGTCCGGCTGCTTGGCGACGCCGTCTACGACCAGGACAGTTGGCTGCCGCAGGTCGCCGTCGGCACGCAGTTCAAGGCGGCGGACAGCCATGACGTCTTGCGCGCGATCGGCGCCCGCAGCCCGGACGGCGTGGACTTCTACCTTGCGGCCACCAAGCTGTTCCTGGCCGAGAGCGTTCTGGTGAACGCCACGGCGCGGGAAACGAAGGCCAACCAGTTCGGCCTTCTCGGCTTTGGCGGCGACCGGAACAACGGCTACACCACGCAGTTCGAAGGCTCCGCCGCGCTGCTGCTGAGCCGCGGCTTCGCCATCGGCGCGGAGGTCCGCACCAAGCCCGACAACCTCGGCTTCGCGCGCGAGGGCACGGCCTTCGACGTCTTCGCCGCCTGGTTCCTGAACAAGCACCTGTCCGCCACCGTGGCCTTCGTGGCGCTGGGCCCGATCGCCCGCCAGGGCAACCAGGACGGCGTCTACTTTTCCTTGCAGGGAGGCTTTTGATGACCGCGCTGAAAGCGACCGCCGGGCTGCTGGCGATGCTGACGGCCAGCGTGCCGGCCAGGGCGGATGACGACACATTATACCAACGCCTCGGCGGCCAGCCCGGCGTCGCGCGGATCGTCGCGGGCGCGGTCGCGCTTTGGGTGGCTGATGACCGCGTCAAGGCGGACTTCGACAACATCAACCTCGATCGCCTGAGGTCGCGCCTGGCGGACCAGATCTGCGAGCTGGCGAAGGGGCCGTGCGTTTACCATGGCCGGTCGATGGCCGCCTCGCACGCCGGGCTGGACCTCAACCGCGCCAAGTTCAACGCCGTCGCCGAGGACCTGCAAACGGCCATGGGGCAGGCCGGCGTCCCGTACTGGACGCAGAACCGGCTGATGGCGCTGCTCGCGCCCATGCAGCGGGACGTCGTGACCCGATGAGACACAGGCTGCCCCCCGCCCGGAAAACCCTGGCTTGCCTCGTGATGGCCAGCGCGGCCTGCGCCGTGGCCGCCTTTGCCGGCGGCGTCGTCGCCGTGTCGCAGAAAGGCCGAGCGTTCACGGTCGCCAGCGTGCAGGTCGCGCGGGGCGACACCGTCCGGTTCAACAACGAGGACAGCTTCCTGCACCAGATCTACGTCCATGCCCCGGCGATGGATTTCGAATCCGACGAGCAGGAACCGGGCGCCAGCGTCGACATCCGTTTCCCCGCGTCCGGCAGCTTCGAGGTGCGATGCCAGATCCATCCGAAGATGCTGCTGAACGTTTCCGTGCGTTGAACTGAACACGCCAAGGCGGAGCGCGCAGCCATTTCCATCCGGTCCAAGATCCTCGCGGCCTGCATGACGCTGACCCTGCTGACCGGGCTGCTGGGGGCGTACGCGCAGACGGCGGAACGGGAACTCGGCGCGCTGGCGACCCGCATCTATGACGAAGCCTTCATGGGCGTCAGCTACCTGCGGTCGGCGCAGATCGGCTTCGCGAACATGGCGAAGGCTGAGGCGAAGGCTGGGGCGAAGGCCGGGCAACAGGGCGCGCCGGACGGGGACGCCGTCGCCTCCGTGCTGGAGGACCTGGGCGTCGCGCGGGACCGGGCCATGTCGCCCCAGGGACGGGCGGCGGCGGAAAGCCTCCGCATCGCGGTGATGTCGGCCATGGGCCTCGGCGGCCCGGCGATCCCCCGGGCCGCCGTCGCCGCCGTGCAGGCCGAGTTCGAGCGCGCGGCCGAAACCTTCGCGGATGACGGGTTCCGCTACCGCCGCGGCGTGGGCGCGCTGCTGGCCAATCACTTGCGACGCACCACGACCGTGGTCGGCGCGGCGGTGCTGTTCGCGCTGGCCGTCACGGCGCTGCTGACCCAGGGCATCGCGCCGCCGGTGCGGCGGGCGGTGCGAATCGCGCAAGCCATCGCGGCCGGGAACCTTGAGAACGCCATCGCGACCACCGGCCGCGGCGAAACGTCGGACCTGCTGCGCGCCCTGTCGGCCATGCAGTCCAGCATCGCCGGGGCGCTGGCGCGCATCCACGCGCTGATGAGCGAGCAGGCCACCAACCACGCCGGCGAACTGGCGGCGCAGCACGCGCAACTGGAGGCGGCGCTGGACAACATGAACCAGGGGCTTTGCCTGTTCAGGCCCGACGGGCGGCTCGCGGTCGCCAACCACCGCTTCGCCGAGATGTTCGGCGAGCCGAAGCCGGAGGCGCCGGCCGAGACGGTGTTGCGCGACGCCGGGCTGCACATGCTGCTGGAAAGCGCCGGCGACCGCGCGGTGTCGGCGCTGACGTGCGAGTTGCCGGACGGCCGGTTCATCGCCGTCTCGCGGCAGGCGACGGCCGATGGCGGCTGGGTCGCGACCTATGAGGACATCTCGGAGCGGCGCGCCACGGAGCTTCGGCTCGCGCACATGGCGCGGCACGACACGCTGACCGGCCTGCCGAACCGGCTGCTGCTCAGCGAGAGCATGCGGACCATCCTGGCCAGGGCGCGCCGGGGCGACGGCTTCGTGCTGCTGTGCCTCAACCTCGACCGCTTCAAGATGGTCAACGACACGCTGGGCCAGGCGGCGGGCGACACGCTGCTGCGGGCCGTCGCGCAACGCCTGCGGCAGTGCATACGGGACGTCGACCTGCTGGCCCGGCTGGGCGGCGACGAGTTCGTCATCGTCCAGGAACAGGCGCACCAGCCGCAGGATGCGACGGCATTGGCTCGCCGGCTGGTCGGGCTGCTGGGCCAGCCCTTTGAAATTGACGGGCAAGAGGTCGTCGTCGGGGTCAGCGTCGGCATCGCGCTGGGGATCGACGGCGCCGAAACCGCGGAGGCGATCCTGCAGCACGCTGACCTTGCCATGAACCGGGCCAAGGCCGGCGGCGGCGGGACCTTCCGCTTCTTCGAGCCGGAAATGGACGCCGCCATGCAGGCTCGCCGGGCGCTTGAGGTCGATTTGCGGCACGCGCTGGCCGAGGGCCAGCTTGAGCTGTACTACCAGCCGCTGGTCAGGATGGAGGGCATCGCCGGGTTCGAGGCGCTGCTGCGCTGGCACCATCCGGCGCGCGGCACCGTCAGCCCGGCCGAGTTCATCCCGGTCGCCGAGGAGACCGGCCTGATCGGCGACATCGGCGCCTGGGTGCTGCGGCGCGCCTGCCTGGACGCCGCTGGCTGGCCCGGCGCCCTGAAGGTCGCGGTCAACCTTTCGCCGGCGCAGTTCAGGACGCACGCCCTGGCCGAGGAGGCGGCGCAGGCCCTGGCCGCCTCGGGCTTGCCGGCGACCCGGCTGGAACTGGAGATCACCGAGTCCGTGCTGATCCAGGACGAGGGGGTTGTCCTGACGACGCTGCATGCCCTGCGCGGCATGGGCGTGCGGATCGCCATGGATGATTTCGGCACGGGCTATTCGTCGCTGAGCTACCTCCGGCGCTTCCCGTTCGACAAGATCAAGATCGACCAGTCCTT
>CAXTXZ010000292.1:0-5554 GCA_964248015.1 uncultured Rhodopila sp.
GAAGAATACCCAACAATGAAATTATCCGCGCGTAACCAGATTGCTGGCACCATTAAAGCCATCAAGCCGGGCGCCACCACAACTCATGTCACGATCGAAATCTCCGCGGATGTGACGGTCACCGCCTCGATTACCAATGAAGCCGCCGAGGAACTGGCTCTAAAGCCAGGGATGCCAGCGTTCGCCGTTATCAAAGCGTCAGATGTCATGGTTGGCGTCTGAAGCATTGGCCGGCGGCTGAGGCTGCCGACCAATGCCCGTTCGTCTACAGGCCGGCTTGGCTGACAAACTTGGTGTTCAGGTAAGCTTCAATGGCCTCCGAGCCACCTTCCGAGCCATAGCCGGAATCCTGGACGCCGCCGAACGGAACCTCGGGCAAAGCCAGCCCGTGGTGGTTGATCGACATCATGCCGGCTTCCACCGCCGCCGCGATGGCGTTGGCGGTCTTGGCAGAGCGGGTGTAGGCGTAAGAGGCGAGTCCATAGGGCAGGCGGTTCGCCTCGGCCACGACATCATCGAAGCCGCGAAACGGCGAGATGATTGCCAGCGGGCCGAAGGGCTCCTCGTGCATCACGCGGGCCTCCATTGGCACATCGGTCAGCACCGTCGGCTCGAAGAAGTTGCCTTTGTTGCCAATGCGGCCACCGCCAGTCTGGATGGTGGCGCCCTTCTGCCGGGCGTCGCCGATAAAGCTTTCCATTGCGGTGACACGCCGAGCATTCGCCAGGGGACCCATGGTGGCGCCGGCTTCACGGCCATCGCCAACCTTGATGGCTTTGGTGTGGGCGACAAAGCCCTGGAGGAACTGGTCGTACACCTTTTCCTGCACCAGCATGCGCGTAGGCGACACGCAGACCTGGCCGGCGTTGCGGTATTTCGCGCCGGCCAGCAGCTTGCTTGCAGCGTCGATGTCGGCGTCCTCAAAGACGATGGCGGGGGCGTGACCGCCCAGCTCCATCGTCACGCGCTTCATGTGCGCGCCGGCGAGGGCAGCCAATTGCTTGCCGATCGCGGTCGAGCCGGTGAACGACATCTTCCGGATGATCGGGTGCGGGATCAGGTATTCGGAAATTTCAGCCGGCACGCCATAGACCAAGTTGATGACGCCAGCGGGAACGCCGGCATCGGCGAAGGCGCGGATCAGTTCGGCGGGAGAGGCAGGCGTTTCCTCGGGCGCCTTGACGATGATCGAGCATCCGGCGGCCAGCGCGGCCGAAAGCTTGCGGACGACTTGGTTGATCGGGAAGTTCCAAGGCGTGAAGGCGGCAACCGGGCCGACTGGCTCCTTGATCACCAACTGATAGACGCCCTCGGCACGCGCTGGGATGACGCGGCCATAGGCGCGACGGGCTTCCTCGGCGAACCAATCTATCACGTCGGCAGCGGCCATGACTTCCATTCTGGCTTCCGGCAGGGGCTTGCCCTGCTCCTGAGTCATCAGCGGGCCGATGGCATCGGCCCTCTCCCTGAGGATGTCGGCTGCCTTGCGCATTACCTTGGAGCGGTCGAAGGCCGACACCTTGCGCCAGGCACGGAAACCTTTTTCAGCAGCCTCGAGAGCGCGGTCAAGGTCCGCGCGTTCGGCGTGGGCGACCGTGCCGATCTTGTCGCCGGTGGCCGGGTTGACCACGTCGATGGCGCGGCCGGATGCGGCCTTGGCCCATGTGCCGTCAATAAACAGCGAAACGTCTGCGTACATGCTTTCCTGTCCCTTGCTTTTGCGCTGCGTGTCCCCTCGGACCTGTCAGCACATGGCGGCAGTGAGTGGTTCCTTCAACCGGGAGAAGGACCGTTATGCTGACATGGATATAAGGCTGGAGATTGCCCTTGCCCCGGCGCGCAACCAGTGGTTCAAACCGGTCCCATGCGACACCTGATGGTTTCCCTGTTGCTGGCCGCCCTTGCCGCGACTTCAGGGCTTGCCGCCGCGCCGGGGGAGCCGGGGCAGGATTCGACTGGGCAGGTCATGGCGCATGACGCCTGGGCGCGCGCGTCCGCTGGGGCAGCCAGCATGGCGGCGGTTTATCTTGCGCTGACCGGCGGTGCCCAGCCGGACCGCCTGACGGGGGTCAGCACGCCTGTTGCCGCGATGGCGGGGGTGCATGAAAGCACGGCCAACGGCGGCGTCATGAGGATGCGGGCTGTCAACGCCCTGCCCATTTCCCCGGGCAAGACGGTGACGCTTGCGCCGGGCGGCTACCATATCATGCTGATGGAGTTGGGCCATCCGCTTGTCGCGGGCCAGACATTCCCCCTGACCCTAACGTTCGAGCATGCCGCACCAGTGACGGTGGAGGTGCGGGTGCTGGCTATCGGCGCCGGGGCGACGGCCGGCCCGGATCACATGCCGATGAAATAATGCCATTCGGTATCAATAGGACGCTTCCTCGGACTCGGAGAATGTCGAAAGCCGACTACCTTTGGTGACATGATATTTTCATCGGCTTGCAGCCATCCGTGCGCCATGACCTTGCCAGGGGCTTGCGTCTGATGCCCTACCGATCGGGACCGGCGCCCACTCCTATCCTGCCTTACACGGTCAAGCGCTCGATCAAGGACGCAATCACCACTCAGGTCGTTGTGTTGTTCAACGATCGGTCTCGTGGCGAGAAGCCGGTCACGCGGCGCTCTGACGGGTTGTTCGGGCCGGACTCCGTCACGTGGCGGGTGCATGGCGACGTGACGTCGATGATGGTTGGCGGCATCGCGGGATTGTTGCTCCAGATGCTGCATCCCGCCGTGCTGGCGGGGGTGTGGGACCATTCGAACTTCCGGGCCGACATGCACGGCAGGCTGCGGCGCACCGCGCGTTTCATCGCGCTGACCACCTACGGCGGGCGGGACGAAGCCGAGGCGGTGATCACACGGGTCCGCAGCATCCACGACCGGGTTCGCGGGACGTTGCCGAACGGGCCTCCTTATGCCGCGAATGATCCCTCGCTGCTGGCGTGGGTGCACGTCACGGAAGCGACCTGCTTTCTGGATGCGTGGATGCGGTATGCGGAACCAAGGATGCCAGCAGCGGACCAAGATCGTTACTTTGCCGAGATGGCGCGGGTCGCGGAGGCGCTTGGCGCCAGCCCGGTGCCTCGCTCCCGATCCGAGGCACGGCGCCTGCTTCATGCAATGCGGCCGCGGATGCAGTGCGACGCGCGGACGCGGGAGGTGGCCCGCCTGGTGCTCAGGCGACGCGCGCCCAACATGATGGCGGAGCCTTTGCAGGCGCTGACCATGCAGGCGGCTGTCGATTTGCTGCCGGCATGGGCACGGCGGATGCACGGGCTGCATAATCCGACACTGGGCCGCCCGCTTGTCCGGGCCGGCACGCTAGGCGTGGCCCGAACGCTGCGCTGGGCGTTTGGATGAGGTTTTGGCATCCTTGGCCAGCTTGCATTCAGGCTGGGCTGCATGCGTCTGAGCTTAAGCTTCCGCGGCAGGACGCTACTGGCAGGCGAGGCACTCCTCGTAGTCGGTCGTCTGGCGAGCCATTGCCAGCAGGGGCAAGCTTTCCTGGTCATTCGCCGGTGATGTGGAACCGATCATCAAGCCGGTGAAGGCTGCTGGCGCCACAGCCTTGGCGCTGACGTTGTCCGCGCGGGCGATCGACAGGCTGCGACAGTAGTAGAGCGACTTCACGCCCTTTTTCCAGGCCATGAAATGGATCTGGTGCAGATCCCGCTTATGCACGTTGGCCGGCAGGAACAGGTTGACCGACTGGCTCTGGCAGACGAACGGCGCACGGTCGGCCGCATGCTCCACGATCCAGCGCTGGTCCAGCTCGAAGGCCGTCTTGTAGACCGCCTTTTCCTGCTCGCTCAGGAAATCCAGGTGCTGCACGCTGCCCTTGGTCAGGGTGATCGAGGACCATACCTCGTCATTGTCGTAACCCTTGGCCGCCAGAAGCTGCTGCAAGTGCCGGTTGCGGACCGAAAAGCTGCCGGACAACGTCTTCTGCAGGAAGACGTTGGCGGCGATCGGCTCGATCCCCGGCGAGGAATTGCCAGCTATGATCGAGATCGACGCCGTGGGCGCGATCGATAGTTTGTGGGAGAACCGCTCCATCACGCCGTATTCGGCGGCATCGGGGCATGGCCCGCGTTCCTCGGCCAGTTTCAGCGACGCGGCATTCGCCTCGGCGCGGATGTGCCGGAAAATCTTCTTGTTCCAAACCTTCGCGACAACACCCTCCCACGGCACGTTGAGCGCTTGAAGGAACGAATGAAAGCCCATGACGCCCAGGCCGACGGAGCGTTCGCGCATCGCGGCGTACTTGGCTTTCTCCATGCCAGGAGGGGCACGGTCGATGAAATCCTGCAGGACGTTGTCGAGGAAGCGCATGATGTCCTCGATGAACAGGGGGTTGCCTTCCCATTCGGCCCAGCTTTCCAGGTTCAGGCTGCACAGGCAGCAGACGGCGGTGCGCTGCATGCCGTGCTGGTCTTCGCCGGTGGGCAGGGTGATCTCGCTGCACAGGTTGGAGGTCTTGACTTCCAGGCCGGCCAGCTTGTGGTGCTCGGGGCGGGCATTGTTGACGTGATCGGAGAAGACCAGGTACGGCTCGCCGGTTTCGATGCGGGCGGTCAGGATGCGGACCCACAGGTTGCGCGCCGAGATCGAGCGGACGATGGATTTATCCTTGGGGGACAGCAGCGCCCAGGGTTCGTCGTTTTCCACCGCGCGCATGAAGGCGTCGGGGATCTGGATGCCGTGGTGCAGGTTCAGCGCCTTGCGGTTCGGGTCGCCGCCTGTCGGGCGGCGGATTTCGATGAATTCCTCGATCTCGGGGTGCCAGACCGGCAGGTAGACCGCGGCCGATCCACGCCGCAGCGATCCCTGGCTGATCGCCAGGGTCAGGCTGTCCATCACGCGGATGAACGGGATGACGCCGGAGGTCTTGCCGACCGCGCCGACCTTTTCGCCGATTGAGCGCAGGTTGCCCCAGTATGAGCCGATGCCGCCCCCCTTGGCAGCCAGCCACACGTTCTCGTTCCACAATCCCAGGATGCCGTCCAGGCTGTCCGTGGCTTCATTCAGGAAGCAGGAGATCGGCAGGCCGCGCTTGGTGCCGCCATTCGACAGGATCGGCGTCGAGGGCATGAACCAGAGCTTGCTCATGTAGTCGTAGAGCCGCTGGGCATGCGCGTGGTTGTCGCCGTACTGGGAGGCGACGCGCGCGAACAGGTCCTGGAATTCCTCTCCCGGCATCAGGTAGCGGTCGGTCAGCGTCGCTCGACCGAAGTCGGTCAGCAACGCGTCCCGCGAGCGATCGACATGGACCTGGTATCGACCTGGCATCTGGACTGCGTCGAGCACGGCAACCTCTCCTAGCGACGTCATTCGTGGGCAGTCCTTTTCGTAAAGTCGTTGGAGTCTAGGCAAACCATATATGGGATGAGAAGCGGTCCTTTGCCACTATATGGGGGATTGTGGCTTAGATGACACGAAAAAACCCACGCTCTGATAAGCGTCAATTGCAATGTTCGCTACATGTTCCATCCGTTGCGAGGCGGAGTCAAACAAATCCGTCGAAGCGCATGAAGTCGCTTGCCGGCGC
>CAXTXZ010000293.1:0-5547 GCA_964248015.1 uncultured Rhodopila sp.
AAGGCCCAGCCGATCTTCAGGCCAGCCAGGATCGACGGGAACGCGGCCGGGATCAGGATCGTCAGCACCAGCCGCAAGCCCGACAACCCGTAATTGCGTCCCACCATGCGCAGGGTCTGCGACACGCCCCGGAACCCTGCGTGCGTGTTCAGCGCCACCGGCCACAGGACCGAGTGCACCAGCACGAACACCAGGCTGCCGATCCCCAGGCCGAACCAGATCAACGCCAGCGGCAGCAGCGCGATCGCCGGCAGCGGGTTCAGCATCGCCGTCATGGTTTCCAGGAAATCCGTGCCGATCCGCGTGGTGATCGCCAGCACGGTCAGGATGCCCGCCAGCGCCACGCCGGCGCTGAAGCCGATCGCCAGGACTTGCAGCGACGCCCAGGCCCGGTCCGGCAGCACGCCCGACGCGACGCCCTGCCACCAGGCGGTCATCGTGGCGGAAAACGTCGGCACCAGCAGTTCGTTGTCCAGATGCCGAGCATAGAGTTCCCAGGCCAGGGCGAGCAGGACGATCAGCAGCGCCTTGCGCAGCCACGCCTGGTTGTACAGCCGCTCGAACGGCGTCAGCGGTTTCTCGACGACGCCGAAATCCTGCGTGCCGCGCGGCGCCTGGATGATGTCCGGGCGCGACAGGATGTCAGGCATGGGCGTCCTCCTCGACGTGATCGACGAACAGCATGTCGTGGATGCGCGCCTCCAGCACCGCCGAAGCCGCCGGATCGGCGCCACGCCCGACGCTGTTCAGCTCCGCCTTGACCTGCCCAGGATGCGGCGACAGCAGCAGGATGCGGTTGCCGATCCTCACCGCCTCGTTGATGGAATGCGTGACGAACAGGACGGTGAACCTGGTCTCGTCCCACAGCGCCAGCAGTTCCTCCTGCATGCGCTGGCGGGTCAGCGCGTCGAGCGCGGCGAAGGGTTCGTCCATCAGCAGGATGTCAGGCTCCATCGCCATGCCGCGGGCAATGGCGACGCGCTGCTTCATGCCGCCCGACAGGGTGTGAGGGTAAGAGTCGGCGAAGCGCGTCAGGTGGACCTTCTCGATGTACTGCATCGCCTTGTCATCGGCGGCCCGGCCGCGCAGCTTGCCGGAGGTGCGCAGCGCGAAGGCGACGTTCTGGCGGACGGTCTTCCAGGGCAGCAACTGGTCGAATTCCTGGAACACCATCATGCGGTCCGGGCCGGGGCGGGTGATGCGTTGGCCTTTCAGGTGGATCTCGCCCTCGGTCGGCGCCATGTAGCCGCCCACCGCCTTCAGCAGCGTCGATTTGCCGCAGCCCGAGGGGCCAAGCAGGATGAAGCGGTCCGACCGCCGCACGGAGAAATCCACCCGGTAGGTGGCCGTGACCAGGTAGTCCCGTGTCTTGTACTGCAGCGTCACGCCGCGCACATCCAGCAGCGGCGGCGCCATCGACATGTCCAACATCCTGCTCCTTGGCTGTCTTCTCCCTGCGCCGCGGTATACAGGGTTGCGCGCCGTCCGTCTTGTCCTCACCCTGGTCGCGCCAAGGGAGGGTTGAGATGACCGATATTCGCAGCATCCTGCGCAACCACATGAAGGAGAAGCTTGCGCGCAACGAGGTCGTCGCCTCGATGACCGTGCGCTTCTCGCGCTCGATCGAGATCGCCCAGATCGCCGCAAGCGCAGGGTTCGACACCTTGTACGTCGATCTTGAGCACAACACGCTGTCGATCGACACCTGCTGCCAGATCTGCGTCAGCGCCCAGCAGATCGGCCTCACGCCGCTGGTGCGGGTTCCCGCCAACACGCCTGATTACATCTGCCGCGTGCTGGACGGCGGCGCGATGGGCGTGATCACGCCCCATGTGCGCTCCGCCGCCGAGGCGCGGGCAATCGTTGACATGGTCAAGTTCCCGCCGCTGGGGCGCCGGTCGGCTGGCGGCGCGCTGTCGCACTACCAGTACCGCAGCTTCCCGCCGGCCGACACGAACGCGGCGATGAACGAGGCGACGTCCCTGGTCGTCATGCTGGAAACCGCTGCCGCCCTGGAGAACGTGGAAGAGATCATCGCGACCGACGGCGTCGACATGCTGCTGGTCGGCAGCAACGACCTGTGCGCCGAGATGGGAATCACCGGACAGTATGATCACCCGCTGCTGCATGACGCCTTCGCCCGCTCGATCGAGGCGGCGCGCAAGGCCGGCAAGCATGTCGGCATTGGCGGCCTGGCGGCGCGGGACGACCTCATGACCCGGTTCGTGCGGATGGGCGCGCGCTATGTCTCGACCGGCACGGATCTGGCGTTCTTGATCGGAGCGGCGGCGCAGAGGGCGCGGTTTGTCAGCGGGATCACGGTTTGACGGCGTTCGCTGCCTGCCCAAGCGGCCTGATGGTTCAGCCAAGCGGCTGTTTGAACCCGGTTTGAAACGGCGTTCGGGAGTGAATGACCGCCCAAAGCGCGTTCATGCAACCGCGGGCGAGAGCGATGACGGCTTGGTGGCGCTGTTTTCCTTCGCGCCGCTCGCGTTGGTGGAACGCGCGACTGTCATCGTGGGCAAGGGAGCAGAACGCCGGCTGGCAGAAGACGCGCTTCAGTCCCTTGTTGCCGCCGGTGGGTCGTCGGAGAAAGCGGGTCGCGGGGCCACCCTTTGAACAATGTGTTACATTCCAAGATCATAAACTTGCGAGTTGAACCTAACGAGGCGCCGGTCGTGCCATATTGTGAATGAATCACAAAGGCAACGTCTCTCCGTGCTCATTCGTGTCCCCGTGTTGCTGGTCTTTTTGCTGGCGCTGGCCGCATGCGCGGCGCCGTCGCATGTCGATCCCAAGGCCATTGCCGCAACGGCGCCTCCCACGGAGCAAGGGGCGATCGCGCTGTTGACGAAGATCAGCAGCCATTTCGAACAGGCTCCATTTGTCACTGGCAACGAGGTTGCGCTGCTTCGCGATGGCCCGGCGACCTATGCCGCCATGACGGCGGCCATAACCTCCGCGACCCGGCGGATCGACATGGAAAGCTACCAGTTCGACACCGCCGCCGCCGCGAAGTTCGCGCCCTTGCTGATCAAGAAAAGCGCCCAGGGCATGCAGGTTCATCTGATCTACGACGCCTGGGGGTCGATGGCGGAGGACGCAGCGCTTTTCGACCAGCTTCGTCAGGGCGGTGTGCAGGTGATCTCGTACAATCCACTGGGCGCAAACGGGAAGATTGATCTCGACTTCAATCGCCGCGATCACCGCAAGCTGCTCGTCGTGGATGGCGCAATAGCCATCACCGGCGGCGTGAACGTCACCGGGGCGTACCTCAACCCGAAGGGCAGCACGTCCGACGATCCCGACAAGATGGAGTGGCGTGACACCGATATCCGCATTGAAGGACCCGTGGTGGCGCAATTCGAGGCGCTTTGGGAGAAGACCTGGAAAGAACAGCATGGCCCTGCATTGCCGCCAGCGCCTGAGACATCCGGCTTCATTCGTGGCCCATCGATCGTCCAGGCCATCGACGGTGCGCCGGTGGACGGCCACCCGGTCATTTACGAGACGCTGCTTTCCGCGTTCGCGCTCGCCAAGGTGTCAATCCATCTCACGACTGGCTTCTTCGTTCCAACGCCACAGATGGAGGAAGCCCTGCAGGATGCGGCACGCCGAGGCGTGGATGTCGCTATCGTCGTGCCCGCGAACAGCGACAGCGGCGCGGCACGCGCAGCCGGCCGCTCGCACTACGCGGAGCTGCTGGAAGCCGGGGTGAAAATCCACGAGCGGCAAGGCGTCGTGCTGCATGCCAAGACGGCCGTGGTGGACGGGCTCTGGTCCACCGTCGGCTCGTCGAACCTTGATTGGCGAAGCACGATCCTGAACAACGAAATCGACGCGGTGGTCCTGGGGCGCGATTTCGGCACGAAGATGGAAGCGATGTTCAGGGAGGACGTGGCCAAGTCGAAGCAGGTCACGCCACAAATCTGGGCACAGCGCGGGCTTGGTGAGCGCATCAACGAGATTTGGGCGCGAATGCTCGACAGGGTGCTCTGACCCATGCCGTCAAGTTGGCTCAGCCGCATTTCGCAAGGTGAACGGCAATCAAGTTGATGCTGCCTTGGCTATGGCGCATTGTTTCCCAAGCAGATTGATGCCTCCGGACCTTTCGGCCGTCCGGCGATCTGCTGTAAAGATACTCCTCCCCTTCAACCACGTCCGGGTCAGCGTGGCGGATGCCTGCGGCGGCGACTGGCATCGCTCGATTCCTTGCCTTCCGCCAACCGGCGATTGGCCTTCACCATCCACGGCCATGACCCGGAGGCGTCGGCGGCATCACTGCCGCAACCATGCCTGCCGGCGCCGGAATGCCATGCGCGACAAGCACCGCCCTGTCGTCCGCCTTCCGCCTTGATCAGCCGCATGTCAGAAAGTCCCCATGCCCATGATCCCGTCCGCCGCGTCAAACGATCCGACGATCTTCTTGCCGATCAGGTCACGCAGCGTTTCCGTCGCGCCGCCGCCCAACGAGCCGTAGCGCGCGCCGCGATACAGGCGCGAAACCGGGTACTCGTCGGTGAAGCCGAAGCCGCCATGCACCTGCACTGCCTCGCTGGTCACCCGAAGGGCCATCTCGTTGCAGAACACCTTCGCCGTTGCCGCCATGAACGGGTCGGGGAACGGGTTCGCCGTCAGGCAGGCGCGGTACAGCAGCCCCCGCCCAGCCTCGATGTCCTTGAACATGTCGGCCAGCTTCCAGCGGATGCCCTGGAACTCCGCGATCGGCTGGGCGAACACGGTGCGCTCGCGCACGTAATTCACCGCCTCGTCGAAAGCGCCCTCGGCCAGCCCCAGGGAGATTGACGGATTGAGGCAACGCTGCGTGTTGAACGCCGTCAGCAGCTTGCGAAATCCGTCCTCCCGGATCACCAGGTTCTCCAGCGGCAACTCGCAGTCGTTGAACTGTATCTCGTGCAGGTTCTCGCCGCCCATCGTGTGATAGGTGCCGGTGACCTCGAATCCCTTGGTGTCGGGTTCAAGCAGCACGCAACCAATGCCCTCGCGTCCCGGCTTGCCATCCACCCGCGTGAAAACAACGAACATCCCAGCTTCCGGCGCTCGGCTGATCAGCGTCTTGGTGCCCTTCAGCACAACGCGGTCGCCGATGATCCGCGCATTGGTGCGGAAATTGGCGACATCGGTGCCGGCATGCGGCTCCGTCATGCAGATCGCCAGGATGCAATCGCCGGTGACCACCAGGGGCAGGATACGCTCCCGGATCGAGGCAGGAGCGTAACGGGCGATGACACGTGTCTGCACACCTGCCTCGCCCAGCACGGCCATGGCGGTGACATAGTCAACCTTGGCGATCTCCTCCAGAACAAGCGCGGTGTCCAGGATCGGCAGGCCAAGCCCGCCGTACTCCTCCGGCACCGACATGCCGAGCACGCCCAGTTCCGCGAGCTTCTTCATGTTCTCCCACGGGAACGTGCCGTCCATCCAGCGCATGGCATTCGCCTTGAAGTCCGACTGCGCCAGGGCGCGCACCGACGCGACCATCTCCCGCTGCTGCCCGCTGACCTGAAAGTCCATTGCATGGTTTCC
>CAXTXZ010000294.1:0-4460 GCA_964248015.1 uncultured Rhodopila sp.
AGGTTGGGCGGCAGATCGCTCTGTAAGGCTGGGCGGGGAAGGCGCGGGACGCTAGTGTCATGGTTCAGAAGTTCGCCATAGTGGGCGAACCCTTGAACCATGACACTAGCTCTTTGTTTTTAGTGACCTGCTTATCCCCTACGTTCACCGCAAAATGCGACGAACTTCGGGGGCAGGACACTAGAGCACTTTCCGGCTGGCCGTAAACGGCCAGCATGCTCTATCTCATTGTTCTGACGAGCAACTTTATTAGCCAGACTGTTCCAGTCAGGCTAATGTCGCTCTAGCCACGACCGGCCAGCGCATCAGAACTTTCGAACCATGGGAACGGCAGGCACGGCGCGGGAGCGAAGATCGTCCAGCGCGGCCATGCGTCGCTCCAGGTGCGCGAGGTCGTCTGGCGGCAGCCGGCTTCGGCAGCCTTCGACGACGCGCGCGCCTCGATCGATGACGCGCTGGCGAAGCCCGTCGTTCTCGATGGTGACGGCGACATCGTGCAGCAGCCGCAGGAGCCGCAGGTTGACCGCGGCATCGTTCGCGGCATAGGCGCGGATCTGCTCGATGGCGGTGTTGAGCAACTCATCGACCTCGATCCACGGCAGCACGACGCGCAGGACATTGGGCGGGCCGAACAGCAGGGCGTCCGGCGGCGCGCGCCCAAGCCAGCGGATCAGGATGCGGCTGAGCTGATCGATGCAACTGATGGCGGTGCTGGGATCATTGACCGCCGGGGAGATCGCCCGCAGCGCGATGTCCACGATCTGGATAACGCCGAACTCGACGTCCTGCTGCAACGTGCGCATCGCGCCGATGTCGAAAGCCCCCGTCACTTCCACGGCGTGGGAGCGATCCAGCCGGGTGCGGCGGGAAACCATGAGCAACGGCACGCCGGCGGGAACGAACTGGCCAACGCGACGGGTCACGCGCACGCGCAGGTGGTTCGTTCGGGCGAACCTCAGCAGCCGTTCCGTGTCAATGAAGCGGATGTAGCCGGAGATTTCGTTCAGGATCGGGAATTCCTCCTCCGCCGGCGCGAAATCCCATGGCGACGGCTGGGAGAAGCTTGCGACGGGATGCGGCATCAGCGCGTCGATCACCTCCTCCGTTTCACGCGCGATACGGTCCACGAGGTGGTTGACGCTGATGGCGTGGGAGATGTGGTGAATGAAGAACAGCAGCCAGCCGACGCAGATCAGCGCCAGCAGCATCGCGCCAAAGACGGTTGCCACCGGCGCGAACGGATGAGGCGCCGATCGCGCGGCGGGCAGCGCGGCCAGGCAGTAGGAGAACGTGCCGAGGAAGATGCCCAACGTCCATTGGGTGCCGCGGTCGCGCACGAAGCTGATCAGGATGCGGGGCGAGAACTGCATCGAGGCCAACGTCAAGGTCATCAGCAGGATGGCGAAGACGATCGACACGACGGTCATGGTCGTGGTGGCGATGACGGTGAGGATGACCTGGGCGACTTGCCCGTCATCCCGGGAGGGAAACAATGTGGCCGGGACCCATGCCCCGGCGGCGGGATTGGCTTCCTCCACCGAGGACAGCACGGCTCCGCACAGGCCGAGCATGAGAGCGATCAGCAGTGGCCGAATGAGGAAGCCGCCGCGTAACTCATAGACGGCTGCTCGCAGTTGCAGGGGCAGTTTCAACACCGAGGATCGACCCTTCCGATTTCGCCTTGCCTCGGCAGCTCATAATCCAGTGCGCGCGCCGGTGCTTGGAATATGATGTCTGGGCACTGCCAAATTCATCGGCGCCTGGACAGGCACTGCCGCATAAGCCTTTGCGCGTTCGGCGGCGCCAAAGCGTTATCGAGCTGACTGGAAACAGCCGGCGTGCCCTGGTTCATTGTTTTGCAGGCAACTTCACCGAACAAGCTGTTTTCGGTCAGGCTGGCGCCGCTTCAGGATCCATGGATCCGTCATGCCTATGCGGCGACCGCATGAGCTGGCAGCCAGCAGCGGCTAGACCGTTGTCAGGCTGACTGCACAGCCCGACAATGGCCTAGCTCATTGTTTTGGCGAGCAACTTTATCAGCCAGGCTGTTCCAGCCAGGCTGATGTTGCCCTAGACGTCGCAAGCCTGCTTACGCCGCGACCGGGTCGCCGAACGGCACCCAGGCCTTGCCGTCGAAGCGCTGCAGCCGCAGGCGCTTGATGCCGAGGTAGTCGGTGGCGGTGGTGCGGAAGCGGATGCCCGCCTGGAACATCGGCAGTTGCAGGTCGAGGTTCGCGGCCTGGCGCATGATGTTGTCGCGCGACAGGTCCTCGTTGCATTGGCCGAACACCTGCATCCCGGTCTGGGCGGCGCAGTAGCCGTAGACGTTGTTGATGTCGCTCAGGTCGGCGCCGGGCTGGTGCTTTCGCAGGAACGCCAGCCAGTCCTGGTAGCCCGGATCGTCGCGCCATTGCGGGTCGGAGGGGTCCTTCATGTACGCCCCGGTCACCAGGCCGACCGCCTTGTCCAGCCCGGCGGGCGCGAGGCCGGAGGCGACCGACGCGCCGACCGTCGCGATCACGTAGAGCGGGTCCCAGTCCAGGTCGCGCACCTTGCGCAAGGTCATGGCGTTGAACTTGGGGAGGCCGCCCATGAACAGCGCGTCGGCGCCCGAGGCATGCAACTGGACCACCTGCGAATCGACCGTCGGATCGGATGTCTCGTAGCTGGTGACGGCGACAAGCTGGGCGATGCGGTCGCCGAGGCCGTCCCGGAAGCCTTTCAGGAAATCGCGGCCCGAGTCGTCGTTCTGGAACAGCACGGCGATCTTGGCGCCGGGCTTGGTTTCCAGGATGTGGCGGGCGTAGACGCGGCCCTCGATCTGGTAGCTGACCTGCCAGCCGATGGTCCAAGGGTAGGCCGCCGGGTCGCCGAAACCCGTCGCGCCGGAGGCCACGAAAATCTGCGGCACCTTCTTGGCGTTGAGGTATTTCCGGGTCGCCATGGCGCAGGGCGTGCCGAGTTGCTGGAAGATGCAGGCGACGCCTTCTTCCTCCACCAGCTTGCGGGTCTGCTCCACGGTCTTGGGCGGGCTGTAGCCGTCGTCGAGCGACAGCAGCTTGATCCTGCGCCCGTTGATGCCGCCCGCCTCGTTGATCATGTCGACGTAGGCGACCTCCGTCTTGCCGATCGGGGCGTAGCTTGACGCGGGGCCGGAATAGGGCATGGTCTGGCCGACCAGGATTTCCCTCGCCGTCACGCCGGGAGCCTGCTTGGCCTGGGCAATGGCGGGGGTGGCGAGGGCCGGCGGCGCGAGGCCGGCGGCGGCCAGGGCCAGGGTCCGGCGGCGGGTCAGGTTGGTCATTGCGGTTCAGGCCTTTCTTCCCGTGGGTTTCGCGCGGAAAGCCAGCCCTGGGCGTTGGCCATGGCGTCCTCCCGTTTCTTGCGGCCAGCTTGGCACGGGATGGGGCGGCGTTGCCAGTGGCGGCGGATTGCGGCATGGGAGGCGTTCGCATGGAGGCTGCCACCGATGCCCTTTCTGACCGAGGCGGAACCCGAACGCGGCGCCAAGTTGCCGGTGCTGCCGGGGATCAGCCGGATCGTCGCGAACAACCCCGGGCCGATGACCTATCGCGGAACGAACACCTACCTGATCGACTCGCCTGACGGAGTCGTGGTGCTTGACCCCGGGCCGGAGGGCCATCCCGAGCATGTCGAGGCGATCCTGCGCCATGCCGGGGGGCGGATCGGGCTGATCCTGGCGAGCCACACGCATCACGACCATGTCGGGGCCGTGCCGGCGTTGCAGGCGGCGACCGGAGCGCCCACCGCCGGGTTCCGGCGCAGCGCGGCCGAGACGTTCCAGCCGGACATCAAGCTGGACCATGGCGGCACGGTGGCGGGGATGACCGCGCTGCACACGCCGGGGCACGCCGCCGACCATCTGTGCTTCGCGCGGGCCGAGGGCGGCGAGAAGGCGTTGTTCAGCGCCGACCACGTGATGTCGTGGTCCACCAGCATCGTCAGCCCTCCGGGCGGCGACATGCGGGACTACTTCGCCAGCCTGCGCCTGCTGCTGGAACGCGACGACGATGTCTACCTGCCGGGGCATGGCCCGCTGTTGCGGCAGCCCAGGGAACTGGCGCGCGAGTTGCTGACGCACCGGATGATGCGCGAGCAGGCGATCGCGCGGCGGCTGAAGGATGGGCCAGCCGACGCCGGCGCGATCACGGACGCGCTTTACGCCCAGTTGGACCCCAGGCTGCGGCGAGCGGCGGAGCGCAACGTGCTGGCGCACCTGATGAAGCTGGAGGCCGAGGGCAAGGCCTCGGTCGATGGGAAGCTTTGGCGGGCTGGGGCGTGACGTCCGGTTGATGGGACGGCGCGCGCTTGGCCGTAAGCCCGGCGCGAGCCTCAGTCGGTGGCTTGCGCCATGGCTTTCCGGGCCGAGGCGACCTCGCTCGCGCTGACGGCGGAGGCGGCGTTGCCCCAGGCGTTGCGTATGAACGTCGTCACGGAGG
>CAXTXZ010000294.1:4470-5539 GCA_964248015.1 uncultured Rhodopila sp.
CCGCGGCGCCGCCGCCGCGGGCGCCGCGCAGGACGACGTGCAGCAGCGACGTGGGCTCGCGGGCCTGCACGGCGGCTGAGCCGGCGAGGGTCGGGATCAATCCGGAGATGCCGCTGCCCGTGGGGGTGTGGCAGGCGGAGCACTCGTCGGCGTAGATCGCGGAGCCGATTTTCATCACCGGCTCGGTGCTGGCGATGGGGGTGGGCTTGGCCGCGCCGCTGTCCGGCTGGGCTTTCAGGTAGGCGGCGATGGCGCGCAGGTCGGCGTCGGTCATCTGGGAACTCGACAGCGCCACTTCCTCGGCCATGGGGCCGGAGGCGGAGGCGAAGTCGTTGTGGCCGGTTTTCAGGTAGGCGACGATCTGCTCCGCCGACCAGCCGCCGAGGCCGCGGTAGTTGTCGCCCGAGATGTCCGGCGCGAACCAGCCTTGCAGGGAATAGCCCTTGAGCGCCTGGCCGGTCTCGTCGCCGCCCAGCTTGGTTTTCGGCGTGTGGCACATGCCGCAGTGCATCGGCCCCTCGACCAGGTAGGCGCCGCGGTTCCACTCCGCCGACATGTCGGCGCGCGGCTGGAACGCGCCGGGCTTGAAGTTCAGTTCGTTCCAGGCCGTCATGCTGGCGCGGACGTCGAAGGGGAACGGCAACTGGTTCGAAACCACCCGGTTGCTCACCGGGGCGACGGTGCTGAGGTAGGCGCGAATGGCGAGCGCGTCGTCCCGTGTCATTTTGGTCAAGTAAGTGTAGGGCATGGCGGGGTAGAGGTGCTCGCCGCCTTTCCCGGCGCCGTTCAGCAGAGAGTTGACGAACTCGTCGTCGCTCCAGCCGCCGATGCCGGTCGCGATGTCCGGGGTGATGTTGGGCGCCAGGATGTTGCCGAACGGCGTTTCGATGGCGCGCCCGCCGGCCCAGGGGGCGCCGCCGGGCGTGGTGTGGCAGGCGGCGCAATCGGCGACGACCGCGAGGTACTGGCCTCGGGCGACGGCGGCGAAGTCCTGCGGGTCGGTGGCGGCGCGGCTTGGGGTGACGCCGGCGGCCAGGAGGGCGGCGGCCAGGAGGGCGCTACGCATGGA
>CAXTXZ010000295.1:0-5520 GCA_964248015.1 uncultured Rhodopila sp.
ATTCACGCCACAGGTCCGTCACGAACGCCATGGTCCATGTCCTCTCCTGCCTCGTCGCTTACGCCTTCAGGCCCGGAAAACCTGCCATCTCTCTTCCCACTAAACAGGTCGAGGCTTATCCGTAGCTGGGGTTGATTTGTTGTTTTCTAAGCAAATTCATGCCTCGGGCCGTTTCGGCCCTCCGGCGATTTGCTATAGGTAGATGCGCGTCTTGACACGCATTTGCTGAAACCCAAACACCACTTAAACTCTCCGCCATGGGCGGCTGCTTGACATCTGGCCTGACCACTCCGGCCGTTGATGGCTGTGCCGTGACGGCATGAACGCGCTTTGCCAAAGTTTGGTTAAGAATGGTTTAAGACACGCGGACCGGGATGGGCGTAAGCACGTCAGGCCGTGCGACGGCCAGCTTGCGCTGGACGACGGGCCACCAATGTTTCCGCGGCCTGGGTGTTCGTCTGACACCTTCGGAAGTCACCAAACCTCGTTGACCAGGAGGAGCGGAAACGCCTGAAGCTGCTGTGACTTGCTATCCACCAAGATGCGGGATCAGGATTCAGTCCGCCGCGCCCCGCCGCAATGTTTCCGTCTGATCTAACGCATCAAAGCGTATCCGAATGCAGACAACGTTGCCGCGGCTAGACCCGCATCGGCATTAGCACGTAAAGCGCGCTGGCATCCCCTGCATCCTGCACCACGGTCGGCGCCGACCCATCGGCGAAGCGAAACTCCACCTGGTCCTGGATCTGATCGGTGATGTCGTTCAGGTAGCGGGCCTGGAACCCGATCTCCAACGGGCCAGCCTCATACTTCACATGGTCCGCGTCAAGCTCCTCGCTCGCGGTGCCCTGCTCGGGGCTGGAGGCTGACAGCACCAGCAGGTCGCGCGCCAGCGACAGCTTGACGGGGCGGGAGCGTTCCGAGGAAATCGCCGCGACGCGCGCGACCGCGTCCGAGAAATCCTTCTTCCCGACCCGCAGCACCTTGTCGTTGCCGCGCGGGATGACGCGTTCATATTCCGGGAACGTGCCATCGATCAGTTTGCTGGTCAGCAGCATGGCGTCGGCGCGGAACTGGATGCGGGTGTCGGACAGGCCGACCTCCACGTTGCCGGTGACTTCATCGAGCAGCTTGCGCAGTTCGTTTACCGTCTTGCGCGGAATGATGACGCCAGGCATCGATCCGGCCCCTTCGGGCAGCGGTTCCTCGACGCGGGCAAGGCGATGGCCGTCCGTGGCGACCGCGCGCAGCACCGGCGTGCCGTCGCTGTCGGCATGGTGCAGGTAGATGCCGTTCAGGTAGTAGCGGGTTTCTTCCGTGCTGATGGCGAATTTGGTCCGGTCGATCAACGCGCGCAGCGTCTGAGCCGTCAGGTTGAACTTGTGCGGCAGGCTGCCCGCAGTCATCGACGGGAAGTCGTCGACGGGCAGCACCACCAGCTTGGTGTCATAGCGCCCGGCGCGCAGCGCAAGCTGCGCCGTGCCGCCCGCATGGTCCAGTTCGACCTCCGCCCCATCCGGCAATTTGCGGACAATTTCATACAACGTCGCGGCGGGCGCGGTGCAGGCGCCATCCCGGGTGGAGCTTGCCGGCACGTCCTCGACGATGGCGATTTCCATGTCGGTGGCCGTCAACGTCAACTTGCCATCCCGCACGGCGATCATGACGTTCGCCAGGATAGGAATGGTGTTGCGGCGTTCCACCACGCTTTGGACATGGGCCAGCGCCTTGATCAGAGTGGCGCGGTCAGCCTTAAGCTTCATGGTCTGGTTCCTAACCTGAGTCCGGCTTCCTGCTTGAGTCCGGCCGACGCTTCCGTGCTCCGGCCTGCGGGGAGCACGCCAACCGCAACGGCCAACCGCAACGGACAGTCTAGCAACGCGCGCGAAGCTCCGCCAAGCACAGTGCGGCACATAGGCTTATTATTTGCCGTTAAGAAGTGGTCCCAGCACGTCCTCCACGCCCGTGATCAGGATTTGCACGCCGATGCACAGCAGCAGGAAGGCCGCCATGCGGGTGACGGTGCGGGTCGCGGTCGGACTCATCATGCGGGTCAGCCGGTCGGCGAAGTGATACGTGGCCCAGATCACCGCAGTCATCGCCAGCGCGGCGCCGGTCATGCCCAGGAAGAACCAGCCAAGGCCGGAAAACAGTCGTGGATGGCCCGCCCCCAGGGCGACGGCGACCGAGATCGTTCCCGGCCCGGTGGTGAACGGGATCGTCAGCGGGAACAGGGCGATGTCGTCGGCGCCCTCGGCCGTGGCGGCCTGTTCCTGTTTTCGCGCTTCCCGGTGCTCGGGGGTGTTCAGCATGTGCCAGCCGCTGCTGGCGACAACCAGGCCGCCGGCGACCTGCAAGGCGGCCAGCGTGACGCCAAAGAACGCCAGCACGTAGGAACCGGCCCACAACGCGCCCATCATCACGATGAAAGCGTTCAGCGCCACCTTGCGGGCGATCAGCGACCGCTCGGCGGCGGGGCGGCTTGCCGTGACGCCGCGAAAGATCAGCGCGCCACTGATCGGGTTGACAATGGAAAACAGCCCCGGAAAGCCCAGCAGGAACGCGTTCAGCGCTTCATGCATGAGGCATCACGCCAAGGCAGGGCGCTTGTCAGCCCAGGGCTGGGCCTGCTCGAAGGCCGCCGCGGCTTGCAGCACGCCCAGGTCGTTGAAGCGCTTGCCGACGATTTGCAGGCCGACCGGCAGGCCCTCCGCCGTGAAGCCGCACGGCACGCTCGCCGCCGGGTTCCAGGACATGTTGAACGGATAGGAGAACTCTGCCCAGCCCAGCCAGTCCCAGTCGTGCCGCGGCCAGTGATCGGGCATCAGTTTTTCCGCCGGGAAGGCGGCGACAGAGACAGCAGGGGTCAGCAGGAAGTCCCAGTTCTCGAACCACCGGTGTATGGAGGCGACGTAGGCCATCTTGCGCTCACGGGCCAACTGGTAGTCAACCACCGAAACCGCCCTCGACTCCTTGATGCAGGCGACCAGTCCGGGGTCCATTTGCAATTCCCATGTCTCCAGATGGGGCATCAGGCGGGCGACATGGGCCGACCAGAAGAAGCGGATCATCTCGGGACCAGGCGCGGCCCAGGGCAGGGGTGCTTCCTCAACGGTGGCGCCAAGCTCGGCAAAGCGATGCGCCGCGGTCTTGACCAGGGCGGCGACGTCCGGATCGACCCGCGCATGGCCAAGATCAGGGCTGTAGGCGATCCGCGCGCCTTTGATGCCTTCATGCAAACGGGCAAGGTAAGACGCGGGGCCGGCCTCCAGGCTGGTGTAATCCAGCGGGTGCGGCCCGGCCATGACCTCCAACATCAGCGCGCTGTCGCTCACGTCACGGGTCAGCGGCCCGTTATGGGAGGTGAAGTCACCCGTGCTGACAGGATAGTTTGGCACCCGCCCGAAGCTCGGCTTCAGCCCGAACACGCCGCAGAAATGCGCCGGCATGCGGATCGAGCCGGCGCCGTCGCTGCCCTGGTGCAGCGGGCCATAACCGGCTGCCGCCGCCGCGCCGGCGCCCGCCGAGGACGCGCCGGCGTTGTAGCCGTGCTTCCAGGGGTTATGGGTGATGCCGGTCAGCGGCGAGTGCGACACGCCGGTCCAGCCGAACTCCGACGTCGTCGTCTTGCCCAGCACGATCGCCCCTTCCGCCCGCAGGCGGGGGATCATGGGCGCGTCCTCGGTCGGCTGGTTGCCCTGCATGATCCGGCTGCCGCTCTGCATCGGCATGTCCTTGGTGATCGCCAGGTCCTTGATGGTGACCGGCACGCCGTGCAGCCGGCCGATCCGCTCGCCCGACATCAAGGCGGCTTCGGCAGCCTGGGCCGCGTCCATTGCCTGATCAGCCGCAAGGTGAACGAAAGCGTTGACTTTGAGCTCCAGCGTCTCGATCCGCGCCAGCAGGGTCCGCATGTATTCGACTGGCGACAGTTGCTTGGCGCGGATCAGCTCGGCCAGTCGCGTGGCCGGCAGGAAACCCAGGTCTTCAGGCGTCATCAGTCATTTCCTTCGTTGAAACTAATACGTTGCCCGGCCGCCCGAGACGTCGAACACGGCGCCGGTGGAAAAGCTGCATTCCTCGCTGGCGAGCCAAAGCACCAGCGACGCCACCTCGTCGATCGCGCCGAACCGTCCGGCCGGGATCTTCGACAGCATCCAGTCGATCTGCCCCGGCGTCATCTGGTCGAACAGCGGCGTCTTCACCGCGGCGGGGGTGACGCAGTTGACGCGGATCTCGGTCGCGGCCAGCTCCTTGCCCAGCGCTTTGGTCAGCCCGATCACGCCGGCTTTCGACGCTGAATAGGCCGCGGCGTTCGGGTTGCCCTCCTTGCCGGCGATCGAGGCGATGTTGACGATCCGGCCGTACCCGTTAGCCTGCATGAACGGCACGACAGCGCGACAGGTGTAGAAGACGCCGTTCAGGTTGATGTCGATCACCCGGTCCCAGGCGGCGACCGGATACTCCCACGTCGCGTGGTTCGGTCCCGTGACGCCGGCTGAGGCAACCAGGATGTCGATCTTTCCCAATGCGCTGGCGGTGGTCTCGGCGGCCTGCTGGACGGCTTCGGCGTTGGTGACATCCAGCGCCACGGCATGGTGTTGGCCGACGCGGGCGAGGCCGGCCTGATCCATGTCCCAAAGACTGAGCGTCGCGCCCTCGGCGGCAAGCCGGCTGGCGATCCCGGCGCCGATGCCGGAAACGCCGCCGGTGACGATCGCTGTGCGTCCTGCGAAACGTGACGGCATGGAAAACTCCTGGGTGCGGGGCACAGTGAAGGCCTGACCGACGATGGCGGCAAGATGGGTTGCGATTTGCCGGGGCTGCGCCAGGGCGTGGAGCCAACCCACAACCCGACCTGCCCGTGTCATTGGTTAGGACACCCCATCGGCCTTTTGATTATCCTTGGCGCGGATATGGATTTTGCGCCAGCGAATCAACTTGACACCGTTACTAAATTGTGACTATATTCCCAAGCAAGCTGGGCCACCACCAACCAACGAAAATGACCTTTTATAATTTTTGCAATCAGCGCCTGCCGTGTCCATCTCCTTGACCATCCGTGACGCGCTTTTCCACAGGCGGCCAATCCATCCGGCCGTGGCGGCGGCCGTCACGGTGCTGGGAAGTGCCACGTGGTCAAATCCCTTGGACCTCGCGCTGCGCGCCGTCGCGCCGCAACTGACCAATGCCGAGCACGCGTCCTGGATCGCGGCTCTGCTGACGCCGCTCAACAAAGCCGGCATCACGACCTCCCGCCGCCTGGCCGCGTTCCTGGGCCAATGCGCTGTGGAAAGCGGCGGCTTTCGCATTCTGCAAGAGGACCTGACCTACAGCGCGGCGCGCCTGTGTCAGGTCTGGCCCACGCGGTTCCCGAATACGGTGGTGGCGGAAGCCTGCGCGCTCCAGCCCGAAGCGCTGGCCAACACTGTCTACGCCAACCGCCTGGGCAACGGCGCTCCGGACTCCGGAGACGGCTGGCGGTTCCGTGGCCGCGGCCTGATCCAGATCACTGGGCGG
>CAXTXZ010000296.1:0-5498 GCA_964248015.1 uncultured Rhodopila sp.
CTTGAGGAGGCCGAGGTTCCCTGCTCCCGTCTGTTTGACATCGCCGACTGCGCCGCTGACCCGCACTTCCGCGCTCGCCGAGCGGTGCAGGAGCTGGACGATCCGCTGATTGGCCGCACGCTGCATCCGGGGCCGGCGATACGCCTTGATGGCGAAAGGCCGGAAGACGTGGTGCGGTGGACCGGCCCTGAAGTGGGCGCTCACACGGATCATGTGCTGCACACGCTGCTGGGCCTGCCTCGGAGCGCGGGGTGACCTGGCGCACCCGCATTCCCTTCCTGCCCGGCGTGAAGCCTGAACAGCTATCACCCGCAAAACAGCCTGATCATGACCTTGGCGCGATGCGTCAGGATGCCGCTGGCAGATCGGTCCCGGAAAAGTCGTTCCCTTTGAACAGAAGCGGCAGGCCGCGGGCTTTGGCGACAGCGTAGGACGCGCAATCGCCAAGATTGAGCGCGGCGGGATGACGGCCCTTGCCGTATCGCAGAAAAGCGTCCCGCGCCTTTTCCGCCAGCCCGGCATCCTGCGCCACCACCTGAATCCCCGCTCGCGCGATCAGCGCATCGAGTTCCGCCCAGGAACCGGTATCGCCGCCGCGACCGGCCAGCGCCATGCTGGTTTCAAGCAGGCTGATAGAAGATAAAGCAGATCGCCGGAGGGCCGAAAGGTCTGGAGGCGTGAATCTGCTTGGGAAACAATGCGCTATAGCAGGCAGCCCTTGGCCTGCGTGATGATCCGCAGGCAGTGGTCGGCTTCCGGCTCGCGGCGCAAGATTGCGATCAATGCCGAACTGTCGATGACGATCATGCCGGCAGGCCATCCTCGTCATACAAATCAGCATCTGTCAGCAGCTCATGGCCTTGCAGCCGTGCGGCGCTGCGCAGGCTGATCGTGCGAAGATCCTCATAAAGGGTGCTTGCATCCGCCTGATTTGAACGACGCCAACGGATACCGTTTGGGATGAATTCCGCTCCGGCCTGCTCCAGAACCTGCCGGACCCCCTCAAGCGTGGCAGGCGTGACCCGCTGGTTTCCGTTTATCCCCTCCAGCCGACGAATGGTGACGACGGAGACATGGGCGCGCTGGGCAAGTTCAGCTTGCTCAAGACGCAAGAGCGCGCGGGCGGCACGAATCTGCTCAGGTGTGATGTCCATGAGTGAAAGACATCACGTGAGAGCCTTTCCGCTCAAGACGCCTCTGAGGGTTTAGCAAAGCATCTTACAGCCCCAGCGCCGGCGTTGCCTTCCCATGAGCCTGACGCCGCTTTGCCCGCTGCATTGGACGCTAGCCATGGCTTAACTGCGGCCCCGGAACCCCTGCGCGACAACATAAAGCTCGCTGGAGTCCTTGCGGCTGGCGGGCGGCTTGGCATGGCGCACGCTGGTGAAGTTGCGCTTCAACACGTCCAGGACCTGCTTTTCCGAGCCGCCCTGGAACACTTTCGCCACGAACCCGCCTCCTGGCGACAATGTCCGCAGGGCGAAGTCCAGCGCCATCTCGGCCAGTGCGACGATCCGTATGTGATCCGTCGCCGCGTGCCCGGTGGTGTTCGGCGCCATGTCCGACAGAACCAGGTCAGCATCGCCGCCGAGCGCCGCCAACAGTTGGGCAGGCAGTTCGGGGCTGGTGAAGTCGCCCTGCATGATGGTGGCCCCGTGGATCGGGTCAATCGGCAGCAGGTCCAAGGCCAGCACCGACGCCGCGCCTCGCTTGGCCGCCACCTGCGTCCAGCCGCCGGGCGCCGCGCCCAGGTCCAGCACCCGCGCGCCCTTGCGGATCAACTGGAACTTGTCATCCAGTTCCAGCAGCTTGAATGCGGCCCGCGAGCGCCACCCCTGCTTGCGTGCCGCGGTGACGTAAGGATCGTTCAACTGTCGCGCCAGCCAGCGCGCGGAGGCCGGGCTGCGGCTTTTCGCGGTCTTGACGAACACGGCCAAACCCCGTGAGGGCGGCATCGAGGATTTGCTCACGCCCTGCAACCATCACGGCGGCGATGCGGCCTGTGACGGTCGGCGCGGATCAGCCGCAGCAGCACGCCTTCGCGCAGGCCACGATCGGCGACAATGACATGCGGCGCGGGCCACAACCGGGTGATCGCCGCGAACACCGCGCAACCGGGGAGCACGAATTCGACCCGCTCAGGGCCGACGCAGGGATGCAGCATCAGCCCATCGCGGCCCAGCGAGCGGAGGCGCGCCAGCGCGTCGGCGGCATCCTGGCGGCAAAGCGCCACGCCATCGACATCCAGGCGGCGGTAACGCTCCAGGTTCAGGGCGACTCCGGCCAACGTGGTCACCGTGCCGCTGGTGCCCAGCAGGCGGACGCCGCCATCGCGGATTTCACGCGCGATGCAATGCACGCGCTCGAACGCGCGCAGTCGTTCGACGACATCGTCAACCATTGCCTCGAAGCCGGCGACGCTGAAGCCTGCGTCGCCCCAGCGCTCCGCCAGGGTGACGACGCCGATGGGCAGCGAGGCGTAGCCGATCAGCTCCGGCCGGCCGTTCGTCAGGCGTATCCAGGCCAGTTCGGTGGAGCCGCCGCCGATGTCGAACAGCAAGGCCCGCCGCCCGTCGCTGGGCAGCAGCGGCGAACACGATTCCAGCGCCAGCTCGGCTTCCTCGCGGCTGGAGATGATGCCGAAGTCGAAACCTGTCTCCTGCTTCACCCGGCCGATGAAGGCGGCGCCGTTGGTGGCCCGCCGGCAGGCCTCGGTCGCGATCGCCCGGACCTGCTTCACCTGGCGGCGCGCGAGTCGGGCGGCGCAAGCCTGCAATGCGCCGATCGCCCGGTCCATCGCCGGTTCGCAAAGACGGCCCGTGCTCTGCAAGCCTTCGCCCAGGCGGACAATGCGCGAAAAACTGTCGAGCACCCGGAAACCCTCGCCCGAGGGCGTGCCCACCAGCATCCGGCAGTTGTTCGTGCCCAGGTCCAGCGCGGCGAAGGCTGGCCCATGGACACGCCGAACCGGTTCCGGTCGCGCTTCGTTCAGTGACCCGGCGGCTTCAAGCACGGGTAAGGCTTGCACCGTCGTCATGCCTTGATTGTCAATCGCTTGGCCGTGACGCGCAAGCGCCTATTGCAGTTTGTTTGTAGGCTAACGCCTTTTTCATTCCGGGCTGTCGGTGCGCGGCCGGGCGGCCTCGGCGCGAAACACCTGCCAGCCGCCTCCGCCCTGGGCCTTCACGGCGCGGGCCGCCATGTGAGCGCGCCGCAGCAAGGTGCGGACATCCTCGGCGCTGCCTGGGCGGCGACTTGCAATGCCAATGGAAAGCGTCACGGGTTGGCCGTCCGCCATGTCGTTGAACAGTGGCTGCGCGCACAGCGCGTCCGCCCGCTCCGCCGCCGTCAGGTGATCCATGCCATCCTGCCACAGCGCGAACTCGTCCATCCCGACCCTGGCGACAAGGTCCGACGGCCGGACAACCGAGCGAAGCCGGTTCGCCAGGCGCACCAGGACACGGTCGCCTTGTTCCCGTCCCGCCAAGGCGTTCACCCGGCGCAGGTCGTCAATGTCGATCAGCCAGAGCGTCCCGGTCAGGCCATCCACGTCAAGGCGATCGATATGCCGGTCGGCCTCATCCAGGAACCAGCGCCGGTTCGGGACGCCGGTCAGCCGGTCAACGCCGGGCTGGCCCATGTCGGTGGCGATCAGGGCCAGCAGCAGCATGGCGACGGACGCCGCCATGCCATGATCCGCGCTGCCCCAGGGACGCGCGCGCGGCGCGCGCCAGAGCAGCAGGCCGCCGGGCCGAGCGGGCGGCAGGAGCCAGGGGCAGGCGAGAACCGGCCGCCGGTCGCCGGCCGCGCCATGCACCGGGCCGCCCGGGCTGCTCGCCAGCAAGGCGCAGCCGAACGCAATCGTATCCAAGCCGGATAAGCCGGCGCTGTAAGACACGGGCGCCTCCGTATGGGTCAGGTCCACGACCGCAACGCCTTCCAGCCCCGCCGCCTGACGAAGTTGATTGAGCGTTGCGGTGATCGATCCGTCATGCTCGCCGCTTCCGGGCACCTGAGTGTCTCCAGTCCGTTATAGTAACAGCATCATAATCTTTTTTGGCGGTGGTGGTAATATTTCGCTAACCCCCTCATGCCGCTATAACGTGTCGGAATGCAGGGGAGAGACACATGCGCGCCGTCTGGTACGACCAGCAGGGACCAGCCCAGGACGTCATCGTGACAGGCGAGCTGCCGACGCCGGAACCGGGCCTGGGGCAGGTCCGCGTGCGTCTGGAGGCGTCCGGCGTGAATCCGGCGGATACCTATCGGCGGCGTGGCGCGGTGCCCGCGGAACATGCGCGGGTCATCCCGAACAGCGACGGCGCCGGCGTTGTGGACAAGGTGGGGGAAGGCGTTCCAGCCGCCTGGGTCGGCAAGCGGGTCTGGCTGTACAACGGGCAGCGCAACGGCCGCTGGATGGGCACCGCCGCCGAACACATCGCGCTCGACGTCGATCTGGTGACGCCTCTCCCCGACCATGTGTCCTTCGCCCAGGGCGCGACGCTGGGCATTCCCTGCATGACGGCGCATGGCTGCGTGTTCGCCGCCGGATCGGTGCAGGGCAAGACGCTGCTGGTGACGGGCGGAGCGGGCGCGGTGGGGCACTACGCGGTGCAGCTCGCCACCTGGGCCGGGGCCACCGTCATCGCCACCGTCAGCTCTCACGACAAGGCCCAGCGCGCCCTGCTTGGCGGCGCGGCGCATGCGATCAACTACAGGACCGAGGATGTCAGCGCGCAGATCGCCGAGATCACCGGCGGCGCCGGCGTGGATCACGTGGTCGATGTCGATCTGGGCGGCAACCTCGCGGCCACCCTGGCTTCGGTGAAAGACAACGGCAGCATCGCCTACTACGCCACGAACGGCGCGCAGCAGCCGACGGTGGACCTGCGCCGGCTGATGGGGCGCAACCTGACGGTGCGCGGGTTCGTGCTGCCGACAAGCCCTCACCCCGACCGCAAGCGCGCTCAGTCCGATATCGCCGCCTTTATCCGCGCGCCTGGCCGAATGCTGACAATCGCCGGCGAATTCCCGCTTTACGAAACCGCCGCGGCCCATATCTCGGTGGAGGCAGGCGACAAGACAGGCACCGTGGTCGTGGCCTGCGCCCGTTAGAAGGATCAGGACATGGCAAACCGGCTGGCTCTCGTCGCAGGCGCCAATCGCGGCATCGGGTTGGGCGTCGCGACCGAATTCCTGGCGCGAGGCTGGGACGTCATCGCAACCGCGCGCCGGCCGGAGAACGCCTCGGCGCTTGCGGCGTTGGCGGAGCGTTACCCCGGGCGGGTCACCGTCCCGGCGTTGGAGATGAATGATCCCGCCGCGGTCGATGGCTTCGCGGCCTCGGTGGGCCGGCAGGTTCTGGACGCGGCGTTGATCAACGCCGGCGTCAGCGGGCCAGAACACCGCAGCGCCAGCGCCGTCACGGTTGAGGAGATCGGGGCGCTGATGTTCACCAACGCGGTCGCGCCGGTCCGGCTGGCGCGGTCCCTGATGGA
>CAXTXZ010000297.1:0-5497 GCA_964248015.1 uncultured Rhodopila sp.
GTCCTATATCGATGTCGCGCAGCTGGCACTCTACGCCTTCTGGATATTCTTCGCGGGACTGATCTACTACCTGCGCGTCGAAGACAAACGCGAAGGCTTTCCAATGGTGACGGAGAAGCCCGGCGAGCGGCCGGAAGGGTTTCCCCCTATCCCGAAACCCAAGACCTTCCTGTTGCCGCATGGCGGTTACACCACCTCGCCGCGTGAGCACGAGGAAGAGCCAAAATTCGATGCGGTTCCTGTCTTCCACTTTCCAGGCACGCCGCTGCAACCACTCGGCAACCCGATGCTGGCGGGCGCCGGACCCGCTGCCTGGGCGCTGCGGGCCGAGGTGCCTGACCGGATGACGGAGACCGGAGAGAGTCGCGTCGTGCCGCTGCGCGTTGCCACCGATCATTTCCTTGATGCCCAAAGCCCCGATCCACGCTCCATGCCTGCGGTCGGCGCCGACGGCGTGACCGGCGGCATCGTGTCCGACATCTGGATCGACCGCGCCGAAACGTTTCCCCGCTACCTGGAAGTGACCCTTGCCGCCGGGCCGTCCGTCCTGGTGCCGATGGGGTTGTCGAAGGTCAACGCAACGACCAACGAGGTTCACATGGCGTCGGTCATGGGCAGCCAGTTCGCCGACGCGCCGCAGCTTGCGCACCCTGACCAGGTATCCCTGCGGGAGGAAGACCGCATCCAGGCCTACTTCGGCAGCGGTCACCTGTATGCTGAACCCAGGCGCATGGAGCCGCTGCTATGATCCCGGTGACAACGGTGAAGGAACACGAGTACGAGCCGGTCAAGGGCTTGCCGGCGCCTCTGCCGACGGGCGAAACCATCCTCTGGCAAGGCGCGCCCGACTGGCGTGCCCTGGCTCGCCGGGCGATGCGAGTCCGCATGTTCGCGGCCTACTTCGCGGTCCTGATCGCCTGGAGCGTCGCCAGCGGGCTGAGCGACGGTTCGGCGCCTGTGGACATGGCAGTCTCCGTGCTTCGCTTCGCCGCCCTGGCGAGCGTCGCCCTTGCGCTGCTGACAGGGTATGCCTGGCTGGTCGCGCGCAGCACTGTCTACACGATCACGACACGCCGCGTCGTCATGCGCATTGGCGTCGCTCTGCCGGTCACGATCCAGATCGCGTTCCCGATGATCGATTCGGCTGGCCTGAGCGCAGGGCCGAACGGGGCAGGGGACATCGCCCTGACGTTGCGGGAAGGCCAGCGCATCGCCTACTTGTTGCTGTGCCCGCATGCGCGTCCCTGGAAGCTGGGGAAAGCCGAACCCACGTTGCGCGGCATTCCCGATGCGGCCGCCGTGGCGCATATCCTAAGCCGAGCGCTGACCGCGTCCGCCTCGCAGCCAGCCAAGGCCGTGTCCATCCCAGCGGCGGCCGTGTCGGGCCAGGGCGCGCGCGTGCCGGCGGCTGCATAACGGAGAGGATCAATGAGCAAGGACCAGACCACGCCGTTCCCTCGCAACGTCCTTATTATCTTGGGATCGGTCATGCTGTTTTCCATCCTCGTGGCCGGGTTCGGCCGCGCCATGGGACACTCCGACAGCGCGCCGGCCGCCGCGCCGCTGAGCGTCCGGGAGCTTGTGTTCCACGACAGCCCGGACGGCTCCATCCTGGTCTATGACGTCAAGGACGCCGCTGCTCCGATCGACGTTGTTGCGCCCGCGACAAACGGCTTCCTGCGCGCCACCATGCGTGGCCTGGCCCGCCAGCGCCTGCGTCAGGATGCCGACCATGACGTTCCCTTCCGCCTGACACGCTGGGCCGATGGGCGGCTGACACTGGAAGACCCGGCCACGGGCCGCCGGGTTGAAATGGAGGCTTTCGGCATCGACAACGAAAAGGTCTTCGCCGCCCTGCTGACGGCAAAGGCCAAGTCATGAAAACGGTTGACGTCCCCTGCTTCGTCGACATCGAGCAAACCGCGGAAAGCCTGCACGCCCACGCCATCCCCGAGGGCATCGACATCCGGCCGGGCGACTCGGTGCTCGTGCATGGCGCGCCGTCGCATGTCGCCTTCGGCGAGCGAATGACGCTGGAATGCTCGGCCACGGTGACACGCGCGGGGGCGCTGGCGCGTTTCTGGACCTACCTCACGGCGCCGCTCGAACTGGTCGAACTCTTCGAGGTCGGCTTTCAGCCAAAGGAAACGACATGACCCCCCAGAAGAAGGTCAGCGAGACCACCAAGCTGGCACAGCGCGACACGGTGCTCAGCCCGCGCTTCTACACCACCGATTTCGATGGCATGGACAAGCTGGACGTGTCGCTGGTGCGCGCCGAGTGGGACGAGCTGATGGCCGAGTTCAGCCGCGACGCCAACAAGGGGCATTTCATCCGCAACTCGGACTTCGACATCGACCTGTCCACGATGCCGGACGACCTGCGCGAGGAATTCATCGACTTCCTGGTCAGCTCCGTCACCTCGGAGTTCTCCGGCTGCATCCTGTACGCCGAGATCAAGAAGCGGGTGAGCAACCCCGACATCCGCGACTGGTTCGCCTACATGAGCCGCGACGAGGCCCGCCATGCCGGGTTCATCAACGACACGCTGAAGGACTTCGGCGTCGGCGTGGACCTGAGCTTCCTGACCAAGGTGAAGAAGTACACCTACTTCAAGCCCAAGTTCATCTTCTACGCGGTCTACCTGTCGGAGAAGATCGGCTACGCGCGCTACATCACCATCTTCCGCGAGCTTGAGCGCCACCCGGAGAACCGCATCCACCCCATCTTCAAGTGGTTCCGCGAGTGGTGCAACGACGAGTTCCGCCACGGCGAGGGCTTCGCTTTGGTCATGCGCGCCAACCCCAAGCTGCTGAGCGGCGTGAACCGGCTGTGGATACGCTTCTTCCTGCTCGCGGTGTTCGCCACCATGTTCGTCCGCGACCACGCCCGCCCCGTCTTCCACAAGGCCCTCGGCCTCGACATCACCGCCTACGACATGCAGGTGTTCCGCATCACGACGGAAATTTGCAAGCAGGTCTTCCCGGTGACGCTGGACGTGGACAACCCGGCTTTCCTCGCTGGCCTGCAACGCCTGCTGGGCATCAGCCGGCAGATGGCGGGGGCGAAGCAAGCCTATGGGATTGGCGGCCTGATCAAGCGCGTCTCCCTGACCGCCGCCGCCGGCGCGACGCTGGCCCGGCTGTTCTTCATGCGTCCGCAGCGGCACGAACTGCCCCAGCAGACGCGCATGGCGCCGGCCTGGTAAGGAAACATGGCCCAGTATGGCCTTCCCGCGCTGCACGGCCTGCTGATCTGGTGGGTGAGCACCTGCCTGATCCTGTTCCTGGACGGCCTGCCCAAGCGCACCTTCAAATGGAGCATGGCCGCGGCGACCGCCGTGCTGGCCGGATCGCTGTATGGCCTGATGATCAGCGCCAACGACACCAGCGTGACCGGTGCCTACATCGCCTTCACCAGCGGCGTGCTGATCTGGGGCTGGCTGGAGATCAGCTTCTACATGGGCTACGTCACCGGCCCGCGCACGCGGCACTGCCATCATGCCTGCGGCGGCTGGCGGCATTTCGGCCACGCCATCATGGCCAGCCTGCACCATGAAATCGCCGTGCTGCTGCTGGCCGGCCTCGTCTTCCTGGCGACCTGGGGTTGCCCGAACCGCTTTGGGGTATGGACCTTCGTCGTGCTATGGTGGATGCACCAGAGCGCCCGCCTCAACGTTTTCCTCGGCGTCAGCAACCTGAACGCCGACTTCCTGCCGGAACATCTGGCGCACATCCGCGGCTTCATGCGCAACGCGCCGATGAACCTGCTGTTCCCGTTGTCGGTCACCGCCTCGACCATCTGCGCCGTGCTGATGTGGCAGCAGGCGGCGTCGTTCGGCGCTGATCCCTTCAGCCTGACCGGCTACACCCTGCTCGCGACGATGATGGTCCTCGCGATCCTGGAGCACTGGTTCCTGGTGCTGCCGATCTCCGCCACCCGCGTCTGGAACGCGATGTGGGAATGGAGCCTGATCTCGCGCGGCGGAGACACGAAGACGCCGCGACAACGACCGCTGCCACGCGAAGCAACTATCGGGGGACGCCTATGAACTACGAATCATTCTTTCGCAAGCAAGTCGACGGCCTCCGCCGGGAGGGGAACTACCGCGTCTTCACCGACATCGAGCGGCACGCCGGCAGCTTCCCCCACGCCACCCACCACAAGGAGCGCGGCAAGGCGCCGGTCACCGTCTGGTGCTCCAACGACTACCTCGGCATGGGGCAGCATCCCAGCGTGATCGCCGCGATGCACGACGCGCTGGACCGCTGCGGCGCGGGCGCCGGCGGCACGCGCAACATCGCCGGCACGAACCACGCCCACGTCATGCTGGAGCGCGAGCTGGCCGACCTGCACCGCACCGAATCCGCGCTGCTGTTCAACTCCGGCTACATGTCGAACTGGGCGACGCTGAGCACCTTGGCCAGCAAGATGCCGGGCTGCGTGGTGCTGTCGGACGAAGCCAACCATGCCTCGATGATCGAGGGCGTGCGGCACAGCCGAGCGGAAAAGCGCCTGTGGCGGCATAACGATCCGGCTGACCTGCGGCGCAAGCTGGCGGAGCTTGATCCGTCCTGCCCAAAGCTGGTGGCCTTCGAGTCGGTGTATTCGATGGATGGCGACATCGCCCCGATCGCCGACATCTGCGACGTCGCGGACGAGTTCGGCGCGATGACCTACCTCGATGAGGTCCACGCGGTCGGGCTTTACGGCCATCGCGGCGGCGGCATCAGCGAGCGCGACGGCGTTGCCCGCCGCCTGACGGTGATCGAGGGCACGCTGGCGAAGGCTTTCGGCGTGGTTGGCGGCTACATCGCTGGCTCCGCCGCGCTGTGCGATTTCGTGCGCAGCTTCGCCTCGGGCTTCATCTTCACCACGGCCTTGCCCCCCGCGGTCGCGGCGGGGGCCGTCGCCAGCATCCGGCACCTGAAGGCCAGCCAGTCCGAGCGGGCACGCCATCAGGACCGCGTTGCCCGGCTGCGCCGCCGCCTGGATGCGATCGGCGTGCCGCACTACGGCAATCCCAGCCACATCGTGCCGGTGATGGTCGGCGACCCCGTGTTGTGCAAGCAGATCAGCGACCGGCTGCTGGACGAATTCTCGATCTACGTCCAGCCGATCAACTATCCGACCGTCCCGCGCGGCACCGAGCGCCTGCGCATCACCCCGTCGCCGATGCACTCGGATGCCGACATCGAACACCTGGTTGACGCTTTGGGCATGATTTGGTCGGAGCTAAGCTTGCGCCGAGCGGCGTGATGACCACGTCCGGCAGGCGCAATAGACAGGAGTGGACCGAGGTGACTAAGCGAATTGACGACACGGCGACACGGCGGCGCGTCCTGAAGGCTTCCCTGGCCGCGATCGGTGGCTTGGGGATGGCGGCCATTGCGACCCGGGCACGGGCGCAGGAAAAGATCGCGCAGGCCATGGTGCAGTACCAGGCGACGCCGAAGGACGGCAACAAGTGCAGCATGTGCGTGAACTATGACGCGCC
>CAXTXZ010000298.1:0-1111 GCA_964248015.1 uncultured Rhodopila sp.
TCACAAATGGGTGGCCAATCCTCGACAAGTTTCCCCTGATCATTATTGAACTTCACGACTTCTGCATGCCCGGTCAGAACACGTCCAACTCTTTCTTCAGATTCCATGCCGCGATGAACCGGGAGTTCCTTTTCGGGTTTGAGAACTTGTTTTCATTTCGCGGCGACCTGATCACCAACCAGGGCATCCCTTAAGCGGCGTAGCGGCATTTTCATTCGAGAAACGGTGTTCATCTGCCATAGGGGCAGGTCCGCCGGCGCCATGCCGTCGGGCAACGTCAGACTGGAAGAATCCACCATGCGCGAAGCCGCCAAGGCGTTGGCCGTTTCCCGTAGATAGGCATAGCCGAAGTGCCGGTCAGGCTCCAGATGCGCGCCCTCGGCCCATTCATTCCAGGCGTTGATGAAGACGATCCTTTCATCTCCGGTTTTTGTCCGCATGGTGGCGTGACAAGTCCAGCGCAGCCATTTGCCATATCTTTCCGGGGTCGCGGTCACAAAGGAAACCCCTTTGTTGGGTGTGCGGGCTTCGTTATCCCAACTGGGACACGTGCCGCGAAACAGGGTGTAATCGGGTTCCTCGATACTCATCGCCGCCTGGGCCATGCTGTCATAGCTTAGCAGCCTGCCGTCATATTCGCGGGTGAAGCATCGTGCCGTGGAAACCAGGTTGGGCAGGGACCAGCCGACCTTGTGCGGAGGAAATTCCGCCGCCGCGTCAAAGCCATAAAGACGAGGATCGTTGTCGCCAAAGCATTGCGCCATGACAAAATAAGGATCGCCAAGACCTGAGGCTGTGAAGTGGGTTCGCCAGCGTTGCAGCGTGGCCGCCGCATCAGGAAGCAGGGCGGGGCGGTAGAGCATGATCAACGGCCGTCCGTTGACCCTGACATAGCGCGGGTCGCGCAGCAGCGGTTCCAGCGCGTGGGCGAACGCAATGTCGTCGGCCTCCGAATGGGCTTGCGCCAAAAGCACTTTCTGCTCCTCGCCATCCCAGGTCCGGGTCCAGCTTTCATTTGCCCAGTTGATGCAGAACGGCAGGTCGATATCGGAATTTTCCAGGAGCAACTTCAGCGGCGTTGCCAGTATCTGCTGGCCGTTGAACCAGTAAT
>CAXTXZ010000298.1:1121-5487 GCA_964248015.1 uncultured Rhodopila sp.
CCAATGCCGTAATGACGCGCGAGGGCGGCTTGCTGACGCAGGGTATCGGGCAGCCGCAAGTCGTAGAATCCCAACTCTCCGGGCAGATGCGGTTGGTAGTGCCCCACGAAGCGGGGAACGGCTTTCGTGACGTTGGTCCACTCGGTGAACCCCTTGCCCCACCACTGATCATTTTGTGGGATTGGATGGAATTGCGGAAGGTAATAGGCGATGAGCTTGACCGGTTTATCGGCGCATTCGACTGGCGCATGCTCTTGGAATTTTTCGCCTTTATCCAGGTTTGACAGAAGCTGCTGGTGGAAATTCATGTCCTGTAGCCCTTCAACCAAATGCCTTTCGCTTCCGCCAGCTTCGTTGCCAGCGGAACGGCGACCTGCTTGACCAGGGCGGCGGCGCGAATCTCGGGACCATCAGGCCGTCCTGCCGCCCACCAAAGGGCGTAGCTCAGCGCCATGAAAATGCTGATCGCGCCACAGCCAAGCACGCCACCCATGCCAAGTGCCTGCCAGGCAGGGGCGGTGACAGGCCGCCACGGCAGACCGGTGGCCAGCAACACCGCCAGCGTCGCGATGGCAGAGATCATGATCCGCAGGACGGCTCCAGCCGAATCCCCTGCCCGCGCATCCCCTGAGCGCACCAGGGCGATGATGAACACGGCTGCCTCCAGACCGACGATCAGCACGCTTACGATCATGAGGGCCAGCAAATTGCTGGTAAACGAAACAGCGACCACCAGCCCAGCAAGTTTGATGACCGAGGCAATGCTGTTGACAATGAAATTGTACCGAACATGGTTCGCTGCGACCAAGGCGGCGGCGCAAACGTAGCTGTAGGGCGAGAAAACGCCGAGCCACGCCGCATTGGCAACAAGCGGTTGGGCGGCGGTCCATGCAGGCCCCAGCAGCGCGGCGACGATGTAGCCTGATGCGCAGGACACGGCGATGACCAGCGGCATGACCATGAGGAGCAATGTCGTCGCAACTGGCACAGCCAGCGTGACCGGGTCGCTGCCCTGCTTCTGGGCCATCGCAAAGCCTGCAAACATCACTTCGGTCGCGGGGGCGATGAGTTCCGAGACAGGCAATATCGCGATTTCACTGGCGAGCAGATAGATGCCTAGCTGGGCGGCCCCGACGGCCGGACCGATGATAAAGGGATCGCACCGATTCCAGATCAGGGAGGCGATGCTGGCAGCCCATGTCCAGAGGGAAAAGGCGGCCAGCTCCCTCCAGCCTTTCAGGGACATGCTGGGACGGTAGGGATGAACGGCGTAGCTCATGAGCAGGTCCGCCATCTTCGAAACGGCCATCCCGAGGATGAGCGCCCAGTAGCTGTGCAACATCAGCGCAATCGGGATGGTGACAGCCACTTGGATGAGCCGGGGGACGCATAGCAAGAGGAATTGCTTGTTGTAGTTCATGTCGCGCCGGAAGGCGACAATGCCGATGTTCCGAAAGCCGGTCACAACGGACAAAGCCGCAAGAACCCAAAGGATGGAGGTCAGCCGGGGTTCCTCGAACCAGACGGCCGCCAGTGGCGAACAGGTCACGATGGCCAAAGCGGTGATCACGGAGCGGCCTACCTGAAGGGTGAAGGCGGTGTCGTGAAGCCGCTCGTCGTCTTCCCGCCGACGGATAAGAGCCTCTTGCAGGCCCAGTTGCGACAAGGCGTCAATCGCGGCGGCGAAGGTTGTCGCCATTGCCAGCACGCCGAAATCGGTCGGCACGAGAATGCGTGCCATGACAAGCGTGGAGCCAACCCCCAGGAGACGGGTCAGGAGCCGCCAGGCGACGAGCCAAGCGGCGCCTATGGCCGTCCTGCTGGCGACGGATTTAACGGCGATGGCTGGCCATCCTGCTGGCCATTCGCAGCGCGCATAGCGCCGCCAGCGAAAGGCGCTTGCCAGGGTCATAGGCCCCGCCACGGCCCCGACAGCCGTCCCACAGGCCCAGGCGCACGGCATCGGCCGCGGCTGGATAATCCCGCAGCCGATCAATCTGCCTGAACTGCCGCGCCGCCGCCCAAAGCACGGCCTTGACAGCTTGCCTCAGGGCAACGTGCTTGCGGACAAACAGTAATTCGTTACGAGCCATGTAGTAATAGTAGTGCGGCGGCTTCGTGGCGGGTTCCGATCTTGGATTGCCCGACCAATGCCGCACAACGGCATCGGGAACGATGACATTATGAAAATGCGCTTTCGTGCTCCTGACAGAGTAATCGTTGTCTTCCCAGTAGGCAAAGAAGCGTTCGTCAAACAGGCCGATCGTTTCAACCAGGCGCCGCCGCAGCAACAACGCGGTGCCGACCAGCCAAAGCAGGTCCGGTGATTCCTCGCGCCATGACTGGTAAGTGGCCAAGTCATCCGTCGCATGGAACTGGGTTCCGTCCCTTATTCCGCCGCAGAACTCGATTTCGTCGGCGGCGTCCGCGTTCAGGATGACAGGGCTGGCCAGGCCGATGCGCGTGTCGGCTTCAGCCACCGTGATCAATTTCCGCAGGGCATCGGCGGCGGGTTCGGCATCGTTGTTCACCAGCCAGACATAGTCGGCGCCATCCGCCATGGCTTGGCGCATGCCGGTGTTGACCCCTCCGGTGAAGCCAAGGTTGGTTTCGTTCTTCAGAAGTAAAATCTTGCCGTCAAGCTGATCCAATGGCGCCAGGGAGTCCCTGGACGAGCCGTTGTCCACGACGATGATCCGCAGGGCGGGATACTGCTGACGCAGCAACGACGCGACGCAAGCCGCGCTCTGTTCCGCCTTGTTCCAGTTCAGGACCACCGCGTGCACCAGCGGCAGATCCAGGGATGTCGCGCGGCCGTCCTGGCCGGAGGTCGCGGACAACGCCGTCATGCCGCGCGCTCGACATCGTCTGGCAGCTTCATGCGCAGCAACGCCGTGTCATCCGGCCTGCCGGCGCCCTTGTGGATCGCTTCGTACAGGGTTTCCCGCCGCGCTAGGCGGGCGCTGTCGATCGTGTGGAGAATAGGCGCGCCAAGATGAACAAAGGCCGGCTGGTTCCGGCGCAAGGCGGGGTACTCATGCACGGCCCGGGTGAAGCGCACCGACCGCCGGAGCAAGCGGTATTGCGCGTCAGGATACAAGGCTGACACCACGCCGTCGACCAGGTTGCAACGTGCCAAGGCGACGGCATGCCAGCCTTCGTGCTCCGCGTAATCCAGGATGCCGGACAACAGGTTCCTGGCTTTTTCAGGCAAGGATTCATCGCAATCAAGCTGCAACACCCACTCGGTGCGGGACGCCTGCTGGATACGGTTTCGCTGCGCGGCAAAATCCTGGCAAAGAGGATGGGCGATCACGCGTGGCCACGCGCCATCCCTCGCAGGCTGGGCGGCGCGCACGGCGTCCACCAATTTCGCGGCAATCGCGGCGTCTGGCGTGTCCAGGATGACGACCGTTTCGGCGACTTGACTTGCCATCGCGCCGCAGAGATCGATGACCTCTTGCCAGGCATGGCCGGTGGCGATGATGCCAAGGGTCAACCTGGGGTCCGGTCCGGTTCGGCCAGCCGCCTTCCACGGGGCGTCGATTGTGGCCCGGAGGGTGGGTCCGAAGGACCAGGGCACGAACGTGTCGGACAACAGCGGAAGGCCGCTCCGAACGGATGACGCGCGCCGGCCTTGCCGAGCGGCGAACATGTGCACCGTGGGCAACGAGAAATAGAATGGCTTCCCTAGCTTGTCCGGCAAATGGCGCGTCAACCGGGTCCACCCGTTGTTCCAGTTGGGAAAGCAGGCCTGCGAGCCGTTGATCTTATACGAATCCAATTCGGGAAACGCACCGCCGTTACGTTGGAAGAGCAATGAGCAAAGCTTACAGCGAAGAAATGCATTGAACGCTGCCTCGTGATCCAGGTTGGCACATAACGGACATCTCAGCATCCACTCACTCGCCATGTCATATCAACTACAATATTATTGTTTATATGAACAGGCTAAATTGGAGGGCATTCCCGGGGCTGGGCGGCCACAAATCGCAGCGCATCGCGGTCCGGCAGGAAGGGCGGCGCTGTTGTTCCTTCCCCAGGCAGATCATGCCTCCGGCTCTTCGACGATCCGCTCCTGGCAGGCATCGCGTCGGCGCGCGGGCCTTCCGGCATGGCGGGCGGCACATCGCGCTACCCATCCATCGGACGGCTCGGCCGCCTCTCCGTCAGGCTGTCGCAGAAGCGCAGGAACTGCTCGACGCGCCGGTCCCAGCCGGACGCCAGGGCGACCTCCGCCCCGCCCGCGCGCAGGCGTTGGCGCAAGGCATCGTCGGCGAACACGCGGTTGACCGCCTCTGCGATGGCGGCAGGGTCGTTGCCATCAACTAATAAGCCGTTCAACTGGTCCGTCACGGCGTCGACA
>CAXTXZ010000299.1:0-5480 GCA_964248015.1 uncultured Rhodopila sp.
CCGCCGGAGTTGCCGCGGTTGATCGCGGCGTCGGTCTGGATGAAGTCGTCGTACTGGCCCTGGTGGATGTCGCGCCCGCGCGCCGAGACGATGCCGGCGGTGACCGTGCCGCCCAGGCCGAAGGGATTGCCGATCGCCAGCACCCAGTCGCCCACGCGGGATTGGCTGGAATCGCCAAAATCCACCGTCGGCAGTGGCTTATCGGACTTGACCTTCAGCAAGGCAAGGTCGCCGCCTTCGTCGCGGCCGACGATCTCGGCCTTCAGGGAGGTGTTGTCCTGCAAGGTGATGGAAACCTCGTCCGCGCCCTCGATGACGTGGTTGTTGGTCACCACGTAGCCTGCCGGGTCAATGATGAAGCCCGAGCCGAGGCTTTGCGCCCGGCGTTCCGGACGCGGCTGGTCGTTGTCGCCACGCTGGCCGCCGCCCTGGCCGGGATGGTTGCGGTTGAGGAAGTCCTTGAAGAACTGCTCGAACGGGGAGCCTGGGGGGAAGATCGGCATTTCCGGGCCGGCGCTGGGGCGAGCGCTTTTGGCGGCGATGTTCTGCGTCGAGGAGACGTTCACCACGGCCGGCAGAAGCTTGGCGGCAAGGTCGGCGAAGCTGTCAGGGGCGGAGCGCGCCTCCGCCGGCGAGACGAACGGCGAGAACGGCGCCGGGATCGCCAGCGTGAAGGACGCGCAAAGCAGGGCGGCGCGGGCAACGGAGGAGCGGAGACGCATGATCAGTTTTCCTGGCGAAAGGCCGCAGATGGCTTGAACCAACGATCCTAGCAACTTGTCGGGCAAAAAACACCTTGGGATGCACTGGCGGATTGTTAATGCGCGGCGCGGAAAATTGTGGGCATTGCGGATAATCTAACTGTTCAAGTTCTCCCGCAGCGTCGTTCCCGCGTATTTCTTTTTGGTCAGGCCGCGCCGCTGCAACTCCGGCGCCACCAGTTCGACGAAATCGCGCAACATGCCGGGGGCGGAGAAGCTTTTCGACAGGATGATGCCGCCGTTGCGTCCGCCGGCTTCGTGCAGGGCCTCGAAGCGGTCGGCAATCTGTTTTGGATCACCGATGACGTGGGCGGCGCGCTCGCCGATGAAGCGGCGGCCCATTTCGGCGACCGTGGTTTGCGGCGGCTCCGTCGCCACGATTTCCAGGAAGCTGCCCCAATGGACCTGTTGGGCGCGCACCAACTCGGCGGCGTCAGCCAGGCGCATGTTGCCTGGGATGCCGGAGAAATCAACGCCGAAATGGAAAGACAGCTCGATCAGGCCGGCTTCGGGGGGCAACGAGTCGAGAAAGCGACGCTCCTTTTCCCGCGCCTCGGCCTCGGTGTGGCCAGCCTGCACGCGGGTCAGCCAAAGGCAGCCCAGGTCGCGCGGGTCGCGCCCGTGCTGGACCAGCAGGCGGTCAAGCGTGGCGCGATGCTCCGTCATGCTGGCGAGGCCCCGGCGGGCGACGAATTGCAGGTCGGCGTAGCGGGCGGCGAGGTCCATCCCGTCCGGCGACTGGCCGGCCTGGATGATGATGGGGCGTCCCTGCGGCGAGGGGAGGGCGGGCAGCGGGCCACGTACGTTGAAGTATTTGCCGCGGTGGTTCAGCAGGTGAATTTTCGCGGGATCGGCGAACAGGCCCTGCTCGCGGTCCATCTTGATGGCGTCCGCCTCGACGCTGGCCCACAGGTCGGTGACGACCTTGAGGTGCTCGCGGGCGCGGTCGTAGCGGTCGGCGGCGGGGGGCATGGTGTCGTAGCCCCAGTTGGCGGCCTCGTTCTTGTAGGCCGAGGTCACCGCGTTCCAGCCGACGCGCCCGCCGGTGATGTGATCGAGCGAGCTGAACAGCCGAGCGACATGGAACGGATGGTGGTAGGTGGTCGACATGGTGGCGCCGAAGCCCAGGTGCGGCGCGACACGCGCCATCAGCGGGATCATCGGCATCATGTCATGCTTCGGCCAGCGCACTCCCAGACGGACAGCAGTGTCGAAGGCGCCGCCGTGGATCTCCGGCGTTTCCGCCGCGTCGCCGAAGAACAGCATGTCGAAGATGCCACGCTCTGCTATGCGGGCGATGTCCTCGTAGAAGTCCGGGCCGTAGTACTGGTAGCCGACCCAGGAGCCGGCGGTCTTCCACAGGTGGTCGGTGTGGATGAACGACACGTCAGCGGCGAGATGCAGGGTTTCAGACTGCGACATGGTCATCGGCATGGAGAAGCAAGTGGCGCCGCCAGTGCCAAGGAACCAAGCGCCGATGGCGTGGTCTTCGAGATCGGTCTTGGTCAGGGCTAAAGGGTGGGGGCATGTGCGGCAGAGTGTTTACGTTAGCGGCATAGGGCGTCAATGGCCTTATCGCGTGCATGCCATAGCGTCGATCAGGCTAGTTTCTGAGCATTCGTGGCGTACTGGATAGGCGGGCTGACATACGGTTCTCACGCAGGCAAGAATTTGTGCCGACTGGTGCAATTCCCTGCCTCGGGGCAGGCGTATCGTCATGCCCTGACGGCGTGGGCCGCCGTGGCCAGCGCAGGGAAAATCGTCACCATGAGGGACAGCATCCTGGACCAGTCGCTTTTCGACAGCTTTGATGCGTCGATCGCGGACACCAACAGCGCCGAGATGCTGCCTCCGGTCTGCTACACCGACGCCAGCTTCTTCGCGTTCGAGACAAAGGCGGTGTTCGACAAGGAATGGCTCTGCGTCGGGCGCGAATCCTGGGCCAAGGAACCCGGCGAATTCTGGACCACCAGCCATGTCGGCGAGCCCATTGTCGTAGTGCGCAACCGGCAGGGCGTGTTGAAGGCGTTCTCCACCGTCTGCCAGCACCGCGCCATGCTGGTGGCCGAGGGCCATGGCCGGACGAAGACCTTCCTGTGCCCGTATCACCACTGGGTCTATTCGCTGGATGGCCAGTTGATCGGCGCGCCGGCGATGGAACGCGCCTGCGGTTTCGACAAGAAGAACGTGCGGTTGCCGGAATTCAAGCTGGAGATCTGGCTTGGGTTCGTGTTCATCAATTTTGACCTGAATGCCAAGCCGCTGGCGCCTCGGCTCTCCGCGTTGACCGAGGTGATCTCCAACTATCGCCTGGATCTGGCTGATGGGCCGCGACCGACGAACTCGACCACCTATCCATGGAACTGGAAGGTGATGTTCGAGAACAACAACGACGGCTACCATGCCAACCGGCTGCATCGCGGCATGCATGACGTGATCCCCAGCAACCTGTGCCGGTTCCCGGAATTGCCGGCGGACACGGCGGCGTATTTCCGCTACAACGGCACCACGGTAAAGGATGGCGCGGTCAATCCGCTGCAACGCTGCATCCTCAAGCTGTTTCCCGACCTGACGGACGCGCAGCGGCACGAGGTCATTTTCGCCAATGTGCCGCCGACCCTGACAATGGGGTTTCGTTCCGACCAGATCAGCTACTTCATCCTGCGTGCCGATGCCCCGGAAGTGACGACGGCGGAGCAGGGCGTGCTGTACGCGCCGGGCGCGATGGACGCGCCGTTCTTCGAGGAACTGCGGCAGATCAACGTGCAGGCCTCCGTGATCATCGGCGCGCAGGACCGGCATGTGGACACGCTGGTGCAGCAAGGCCTGCGGTCGCGCCACGCGATCCGGGGCCGGTATTCGTGGCAGGAGCAGACGCACCGCGAGTTCAACAAATGGCTGGTGGACCGGTATCGCTCGACGTGGCGGGACATGAACGGGCCTCGGCTGCGGGAAGCCGCGGAGTAGCGTTGGATCGCATGATCGGCCTGGCACAGAGGTTGCTGGACCGCAGGCGCCATGAGTGCGGTCCCGTCCCTCGATTCGTTGCCCATCGGCCAGCACGCGCACGCCTGGAACGATGGGTTGCGCCGGATCGGATTGAACCCAACCGGCGACAGCGGCAGCGGGACGCTCGTTGCCGCGTGCGGCGGCCGGCTGGCGCGGCTCGCGTGCGGCAGGCAGCCTTTGGTGAGCCGCGTGCCAGATGATGGCGGCGTGTGGCTGGCCGTCCCGCTCGATGGCATCGTGGCGTGCGACGGGCAGGTGATTGCGCAGATCGCGTTCGGACCCGCCAACGGGCACGCGGAACTTCGCTGTGAGCCTTTCTCTAGGCTGTTCTTCGCATCCTTCAGGCTGCCGCTGGAATGCGGCGCCCTGCAACAAGGCGGCGCTCGGCTGTTGACAATGTTCCTGCGTGGCGTGGCGGATAGTGTCGAGCAGCTTGAACCCGCCGATCTCGCGCCTGTCGAAAACGCGGTGCTTGGCTTCCTGAACGCGGCAACGTCCCCAATGGCCGGCGCCCCGCACCGCGCGCATGCGAGCTTCCTGCGCATCGTTCGGCTGATCGAGCCACGACTTGGAAATCCTGGCCTCAGCCTGACGGCGATTGCCCGCGAGCAAGGCGTTTCGGAGCGTTACCTGCGGCGGCTGTTCGAGGTCTCGGGCACGCGGTTCGGCGACTATGTGCGGGTGCGGCGGCTGGAGCGATGCAAGGCCGAACTCGATGATCCCGGCCTGGCAAGGGAACCGGTGGCGACGATTGGTTTCCGCTGGGGTTTCAACGACCCGGCGCATTTCAGCCGAGCGTTCCGGGATCATTTTGGGCTGCCGCCTCGGGCGTATCGGGAGAGCTTGCGGCACAGCAGGGGCAACTGACGCGAGACTGCTCGTTTGTTGCCCACAGACCAGTCACGCGCGTGCTGATGAGGCCGCTTTGGCCAGAGATCATGCCGCCAGGTTCAAGCCGGGACTGGATCGGCGCGGTATCCTTTTATGTTCGTTGCGCGGTTCGATCAGGGGTCAAGCTGCCATGATGACGTTTAAGTCCTGGGTCGCGGCGGTCTTTGCCACCATGGCCGTGTCCAGCGGTGTCCGCGCGGCTGAGGTGAAACCTTGCGAACCCGACAAGGTGGCGACGCGCTACCCGACGCTGGCCGGCAAGACCATCCATGTTGGGCAGGACGGCGTTTCGGTGCCGTTCACCTATCGCGATCCAAAAGACCCGGACCACCTGATCGGCTCGGATGCGGATTACGCGCGGGCGGTGTTCGGCTGCATCGGGCTTAAGGTCGAATTCGTTGTCGGCGCGTGGGCCGGGCTGCTGCCGGCGGTGGCGGCGGGACGTATCGACGTGATGTGGGACGCGCTGTATTACACGGCGGAGCGGGCGAAGATGGTCGACTACGTGCTTTACGCGACGGCGTCTGATTCGGCGCTGCTTCACAAGGGCAACCCGCACCATATCAAGTCGCTGAACGACATCTGCGGATTGCGGGCGCTCAGCGGCGTCGGCACGATCGAGGCGCTGATCCTGGTCGACATCGACAAGAAATGCGCCGCGGACGGCAAGCCGGGCCTGACCATCATCAGCTACAACGACAAGCCCAGCGCCTGGATGATGATGGAGACGGACCGGGCGGACATCATCCTGACCTCGCCGCCGCTGGCTGTCGCCATCGCGGCCGATAAGCCGAACGCGGTGGAGGTTGGGTTCAGGTT
>CAXTXZ010000300.1:0-5475 GCA_964248015.1 uncultured Rhodopila sp.
CGCGCGCAACCTGATGTGCTTGTCGCTGTGGTTCGCCGGCGTGCCGCCTCGCCTGATCCGAAAGCTGTACGCGTGAGGGACACGGTCATTGTCTTCGCGCGGGCGCCTCGGCTGGGGACGGTGAAGCGGCGGCTGGCCAGGGACATTGGCGATCGGGCGGCGCTGCGGTTCCATCAATCGACCCTGACGGCCTTGCTGCGCGGCCTGGCCGGCTGCCGCCGTTTCGATGTGGCGCGGGCGGTGACGCCGGAGCGCGCGCGTGGCCGGGCGCCGGCCGGCGTCGAGCGGATCGGGCAGGGGCGGGGCGACCTCGGCCAGCGCATGGGGCGGGCGCTGGGCCGCCATCGCCGCGTCGCGCTGATGGGGTGCGACATACCGTTGGCAGGGGCGGATGATGTCCGTGCGGCGTTCCGAGGCCTGGGGCGGACGGACGCGGTGTTTGGCCCGGCGGCGGATGGCGGCTACTGGCTGATCGCCCTCGGGCCGCGCCGGCCGGGCGACCTGTTTGGCAAGACGCGCTGGTCCACCGAATACGCGCTGGCCGACACGCTGCGCCAGTTCCGCAACCATCGCGTTGGCCTCATCCGCGCCCTGTCCGACGTGGACACCGCCGCCGACTACCAGCGCCATCTTGCATCGCCCGGCTAACCGACCGATTTTGCCGGCGGATTTGGGGGAAAACAACAATGTCCGTAACCACCGCTGGAGTGGATCGCGACGCGGTTTACCGCAAGATCGGCTGGCGGCTGCTGCCGTTCGTGCTGGCCTGCTACGTGATCAACTACCTGGACCGCGTCAGCATCGGCTACGGCAAGTTGCAGTTCCTGGGCGAACTGCATTTGAACGAGGCGGCGTTCGGCATGATCACCTCGGTCTTCTTCATCGGCTACATCGCGTTCGAGGTGCCGTCCAACCTGCTGCTGATGCGAATTGGAGCGCCCGCCACCCTGGCCCGCATCATGGTGCTGTGGGGCCTTGTCATTGTCTCCATGATGTTCGCGCGGAACGAGTACTGGCTTTATGTCCAGCGCTTCCTGTTGGGCTCTTTCGAAGCGGGCTTCTTTCCCGGCGTGCTGCTTTACCTGAGCTTCTGGTTCCCCAACCATCGCCGGGGCCGCGCCACGAGCCTGTTCCTGGTCGGCATCCCGCTGTCCGGCCTGATCGGCGGCGCCATCTCGGGCGCTGTCATGGAGGGCATGGACGGGCTTCTCGGCCTGCGGGGATGGCGCTGGCTGTTCCTGGTGGACGGCCTGCCGGCGGTCCTGCTGGGGCTGGCCGCGATGTTCGTGCTGACCGACACGCCGGCCAACGCCCGCTTCCTGTCGGAGGCGGAAAAGCAGGTCGTCGCCGAGGACATGGAGGCGGACCGCCAGGCCCGGACAACGGCTGCGTCCACGACCGTGGCGGAGACGATCCGCAACCCCCATGTCTGGCTGATGGTGGTGGTTTATTTCACCATGGCGTTCCTCAACACCAACCAGATCTGGTTCCCGACCCTGTTGCGCGAGGTGGGCGCCAGATCGGTGACCGAGGCGGGCAACATCCTGGTCGGCGTTTGGATCTTCGCGGCGATCTTCGTGCTGCTGGTCTGCCGCAACTCCGACCGGATCGGCGAGCGGAAATGGCACATGCTGGCGACCGGCACGCTGGCGACGGTCGCCTACCTGTCGTTCCCGTTGGCCTCCGGCAGCCTGTGGATGACCGGCGTCCTGGTCGCCATCGCGGCGGCGGCCGGCTACGCCGTGTTCATGGTCTTCTGGACGGTGCCGCCGGTGTTCCTGGAGGCGCGCGGCGCGGCCATGGGGATCGGGTTGATCAGCGCCCTGGGGCAGTTCGGCGGCCTGTCGGGGCCGGCGGTGGTCGGCTGGGCGTTCCAGTGGACCGGCAGCATCTATGTCGGCTTCACCATTGCCGCGGTGACGATCTTCCTTGGCACGTTGCTGGCCGTTTTCGCGATTCCGCACACGCGGCTGCGCAAACCCGCGATGCTGGCGCGGTCGGCTTCTTGATGAGGGGAGTGGCGTCCTCCGGATGGGCCGCGGCCTAGCCACCGCGCCCTGCCGGCGGCATAGTCAAGCCGACTGGTTGGGAAGGATATGCCTGAATGCCGCTCGGGGTGGAACACGCCGAACTGCCGGACATCGTGCCGCCGCCGCATGGCGCGCCGTGGCCGGAAGCCATGGCCGACGTTGCCGGCATGAACTGGATGTGGCTGGAGGAAGCCGCCCGGTTCGCGACGGAGAACGAGACGCCCTGGCCATACGACCTTCGCCTGCACATCGAGAGCGGCTACTTCGAGCCGCCGCCATTCAACGAAATCCTTGGCCCGGTGCGGCCTCGCGGCCCGGCGAATGGCCTGGTCCTGCGGCGCGGCCACAAGGTCGCCAGTTGGGGGGACACTGATCAGGTTGACTACACGTTCTCCGCCGCCAAGAGCTACCTGAGCCTGCTCGCGGGCGTCGCCGTGATGGACGGGCTGATCGCTGATCTGGATGAGCCGGTTGGGACCACGGTCCATGACGGTGGATTCGATATGCCGCAAAACCGCGCCGTCACCTGGCGGCACTTGTTGCAGAACACCTCCGAGTGGGCGGGCGAACTGTTCGGCAAATCCGACCAGATCGACCGCAACCGCAACCTGGGCCTGGAGGGCAAGGGCCGCAAAGGCGAGGCTCGGCCTTTGCGGCCACCCGGATCGCACTGGGAATATAACGATGTCCGCGTCAACCGGCTCAGCCTGGCGCTGCTGCGCCGGTTTCGCCGCCCGCTGCCCGAGGTGTTCGCCGAACGCATCATGCGACCGATCGGCGCTTCCTCGGACTGGTCCTGGCAAGGCTACCGGACGTCGTTTGTCGAGATCGACGGCAAGACGATGCAAAGCGTCCCTGGCGGCACCCACTGGGGCGGCGGCGTGCTGATCCATGCCGAGGACCAGGCTCGCATCGGCCTGCTGATGCTGCGCCGGGGCGTGTGGAACGGACGGCGGCTCCTGCCGGACCATTGGTTTGATGAATCAACGCGGCCCTGCGCGTTGAACCCCAGCTACGGCTTGCTCTGGTGGCTGAACACGGATCACCGGCTGTATAAGAGCGCGCCGGTGGACAGCGTGTTCGCCCGAGGCGCGGGTGGCAACCTGACGTGGATCGCGCCGTCGCACCACTTGGTCGCGGTGCTGCGCTGGACCGATCCCTCCGCTGTCGACACGTTTATCCGGCTGATCATGCAGGCGTTGGACGTATGACCCAATACGAAACGATTACCCTCGGGCAACCCCAGGCGCACACCGTGCTGGTCACGCTGAACCGGCCCGAGGTCGCCAACGCGATGAACACGCGGATGGGCCTTGACCTGCTGGCGGCGTTTGACGGTTTCGCCGCCGCGCCCAACAGGCAGCGCTGCATCGTCATCACCGGCGCCGGAACGAAAGCGTTCTGCGCCGGCGGCGACCTGAAGCAGCGCAACGGCATGACAGACGAGCAATGGCAAGACCAGCACCTGATCTTCGAGCGCATGGTCCGCGCCCTGGTGAACTGTCCCGTGCCGGTCATCGCCGCCGTCAACGGCGCGGCGTACGCGGGCGGGATGGAGATCGCGCTCGCGGCCGACTTCATCTACGCGGCGGAGCATGCGCGGTTCGCGCTGACGGAAGTGACGCTTGGCATCATGCCGGGCGCGGGGGGCACGCAGACGCTGCCTCGGGCCATCGGCGGGCGGCGAGCGAAGGAGATCCTGCTGACCGGCAAGCCCTTCTCGGTCGAGCAGGCAAGCGCTTGGGGCATGGTCAACCGCGTCTGCAAGGCCGACGCATTGGTGAAGGAAGCGCTGGAAACCGCGGCCGTGATCGCGGGCAACGCGCCGATCTCCACCCGGCAGATCAAGCAGTCGGTCAATGTCGGGCTGAACACGGACCTGCACAGCGGCATGATGTTCGAGATCGAAGCCTATAACCGCATGGTCCCGACCGAGGACCGGCGCGAAGGCATCCGAGCCTTCAACGAGAAACGCAAGCCGGTCTACCAAGGACGCTGAAGCGCCAACACGGCGGCAAAGGACGGGAGAAAACAATGAACGCAATCAGCGATATCCAAGCAGGCAAGGGCTTGACCCGCGCATTGGCGGAGCAGGCGCGCGGCCTGGGATGGCAGGACATTCCGGACACGGTTCGCGCATGGGCTCGGCATTGCGTGCTGGATTACCTGGGATGCGCGTTGGCTGGCGCATCAGACGAGCTGGTCGGCATGCTGCTGGCCGAGATGCGGGAGAACGGAGGCGTCGAGGCAGCCACGGTCCTGGGCCATGCGGGACGCCTGCCGGCCTCCGCCGCCGCGCTGGTGAACGGCGCGGCTGGCCATGCGCTGGATTTTGACGACGTGAACCTGGCGATGCCGGGGCATCCGACGGTGGCGATCCTGCCCGGATTGCTGGCGCTGGCCGAGGAACGGGGGGCGTCAGGCGTCGATGTCCTGACGGCGTTTGTCGCTGGGTACGAACTGCAATGCCGCATCGGCCGCGTCATTGCGCCCGGCCATTACGACGGGATGGGCTTTCACTCGACCGCCACCGTCGGCAGCTTCGGGGCGGCGGCGGCCTGCGCGCATCTGCTGGGGCTGGATGCGGAGCGGTTCGCCACGGTGCTGGGAATCGCGGGGACGCAGGCGGCGGGACTGAAGTCGATGTTTGGCACCATGTGCAAGCCGCTGCACGCGGGCAAGGCGTCGTATCACGGGCTGATGGCGGCGAAACTGGCGGCGCGCGGCTTCACCAGCCGCGCCGACGTGCTGGAATGCGGCCAGGGCTTCGCCCGCACGCACAGCCCGGACTTCCATCCGGAACGCGCCTTCGACGCGCCACCGGGCGGGTTTCACGTGGCGAACACGTTGTTCAAGTACCATGCGTCCTGTTACATGACCCACGCGGCGATCGAAGCGGCGCGGAAGTTGCGGGAACAGTACGATGTCGCGCCGTCCGGCGTTGAGGGCGTCACCGTGCGGCTAGACGAAGCCTCTGACCGGATTTGCAACATATTGTCCCCGGTGACGGGGCTGGAGGCGAAGTTCTCCCTGCGCCTGACGACGGCGATGGGACTTGCGGGCGCCGACACCAGCCGTTTGTCAACCTACTCCGAGGATGTGGCCGCCGACCCCGTGCTGGTTGGGTTGCGCGACAAGGTTGCGTTGGATTTCCGCGCTGGGCTGCCGAGCACCTTCACGGAAGTGGATGTGCTGCTGAGCGACGGGCGGCATTTTTCCGCGCGGCATGATTCCGGGGTTCCCGCGACGGACGTGGCGCGGCAGGGCGCCAGGTTGGAGGCGAAATTCGCCGCGCTCGTTGATCCGGTGCTGGGCAGCGAGACGACGGCGCGGCTTGTCGCCGACGTGGGGCGGCTCGATGCCCTGGCGGATGTGCGCGGGCTGCTGCGGCTGTGCGCTGGCCAGTAACGATTTGACGCCTGGGAACCAGGCGCCGGAACAGGAG
>CAXTXZ010000301.1:0-5469 GCA_964248015.1 uncultured Rhodopila sp.
CCGCGGCGCTGCTCGACATCGGCTTCGAGGGCTACGCCGTGGGCGGCCGCGCCCAAGGCGCGGGGCCGGCGCCCCCTGCCTCCCGTGCCGGGAGGACGGCGCACGCTTCGCCTGTGCCGGGAAAGGACGCCGCCGGCTGGCGAAAAACCGGTCCAGCAGCGCCCGCCGGTATTCTCCGGCCAGCGATCTGTCGGCAACCCGTCCGGATGCTTCCACCAAGCGAGACCGCAACGCGGCGCGTTGCTCGGGGGTTGCCTCGCCCACTTGGCTGCGCAGCATGTCATAAAGGGCATCGGCCGGCGGCTGGGCTGCATTCAGCACTGCTTGCAACGCTGAGGCTCCGCCCTTGCATACCAGGCTGTCGGGATCTTCGCCTGCCGGCAGCGTGGCGAACTTCAGCGACCGCTCCGCCGTCAGCATAGGGAGCGCAAGTTCCATGACCCTGCCGGCTGCCCGCTGCCCCGCCGCATCGCCGTCAAAACACAGCACCGGACACGGGGAAACCCGCCAAAGCTCACCAAGCTGCTCGTCGGTCAGGGCGGTGCCCAAAGGGGCGACAACAGTGGAGATTCCTGCCTGGGCTGCGGCGATCACGTCCATGTACCCTTCCACCACGATCAACGGGCCGCCGTTACGCATTTCGATCCTCGCGAGATCCAATCCATAAAGCGTGCGGCGCTTGGCGAACACAGCGGTTTCGGGGCCGTTGACATATTTTGGCTGTCCCGTGCCCAGGGTCCGCCCGCCAAAGCTGACAAGAGCGCCGCGCCTGTCCCGGATGGGAAACATCACCCGATTGCCAAACAGTTCGTAGGGGCGATCGGTTGCATCATCACGACGAATCAATCCTGCGGCCTCAAGCTGACTCGTTTCGATGCCTTGACGGTTAAGCGCCGTTGCCAAGCCGCCGCGCTCGCCCGCCCAGCCGAGGCCGAAACGGGCAATGATTTCCGCCGTCAGGCCGCGTCCCAGCAAATAGTCTCGCGCCGCGCGTCCTTCGGGCAGTTCCAGCTTGCGACGGTAATGCGCCTGCGCCGCCTCCAGCACCTGCACGACGTCCAGCCTGCGCTGCTCCGCCTCGGCGGCCTCCGGCGACGCTTGCGGGACAGACAGCCCGGCTTCCGCGGCAAGTTGCCTGACGGCATCCATGAACGCCAGGCCCTGGCTCTGCATGACGAAGCTGATGGCGTCGCCGTGCGCGCCGCATCCGAAGCAGTGGTACCCGTCGTCGTAGACGTAGAAGCTGGGCGTTTTCTCACCGTGAAATGGGCAGCAGCCTTTCCACTGCTTGCCCGACCTCGCCAGGCGCACGTGCCGCCCGATCACGGCGGCGATTGGCGTGCGCGCCCGCAGTTCTTCCGTGAAATGCGCGGGCAGGGGCATGTCAGGTGGTCAAGGCCGCTTTCACCATGGGACCTGCCTTCGCCATGTCCATCGCGGCGGCATGCTTGCCCTTCAGCGCCGCCATCACCTTTCCCATGTCCTTGATGCTGGCCGCGCCGGTTTCCCTAACGACCTCCGCCACCGCCTGGCGCATCAGCGACTCGTCCATCTGCGCCGGCAGGAACGATTCGATGACGGAGATCTCGGCTTCTTCTTTCGCCGCCAATTCAGGCCGGTTGCCCTGGCGATACAGGTCCACCGACTCACGGCGGGACTTCACCATGCCGCGGAGCATGGCGATGATCTGCTCATCCGGCACCTTGTCGATGCCGGAGGGCCGAGCGGCGATGTCGGTGTCCTTGAGCTTCGCCATGATCATGCGGATGGCCGAGGTGCGCGGGGCATCCCCGGCCTTCATCGAAACCTTCATCTGCTCGGTGATCGTCTCTCGCATCGTCATCACGGCTCTCCTGCCCATCAACCTTGCTTATACTATAGGCTCGGCTCGCAGGTCAGCCGCCTGATGCGAGATCGGGCAGTCGTTCCGCTGATCGGGGGTAGTTGCGGCCTTGCCCTTCCAGCGGCAGCGGCTTGTCAAAAGGGCCTTCCTCTGCACTGCAACCGTGCCATTCGATCGAAACGAAGCGGCGGAAAACATTTCCCGTAGCACACGCCCCTTATTGCGGCGTGAAATTTTTTCCCGTATCCTTAACCGCATGATGATCTCCATCGACCACATCATAGAACGCATGGGTGGCGCCGACGTGGCCGCGCGGCTGACTGGCGTTGGCCCGGAAGCGATACGCAAATGGCGTCAGAACAGCGCTGTTCCCTCGCGTCACTGGCCCGCCGTCATCGCCGCGACCGGCCTGACCATGGCCGATCTCCAGTCCCCTTCCCAGTCGTTGACAGCCGCCATGCCTGAAGATGCCGCGCCCGAGGACGCCACCGCCGCCGTGGTTCTCGCCGATGGCGCGATCCTCTGGGGCCGTGGCTTCGGCGCCCACACGGGCAGCCCAAATCCGGTGGGCGAGGTCTGCTTCAGCACCGGCATGTCGGGTTACCAGGAAACCCTGACCGACCCGTCCTTCGCTGGCCAGATCATCACGTTCACCTTCCCGCACATCGGCAACGTCGGCGCCAACAGCGAGGACATGGAGGCGACAACCGTCGCCGCGCGCGGCCTGCTTGTGCAGCAGGACATCACCGACCCGTCCAACTGGCGCGCCACGGAGACATTGCAGGCCTGGCTGCGCGGCCAGGGCGTGACCGGGATCGCCGGGATTGACACCCGCGCACTGACCATACGCATCCGCGATGGCGGCGCGCCGGCCGGCGTGCTGGCTTACCCGGTGGATCGGCGCTTCGACATCGCGGCGCTGCGGGCAACCGCGGCGACATGGCCCGGACTGGAAGGGATGGACCTGGCAAGGGAGGTCACCTGCCGCCAATCCTACCGTTGGGACCAGCCGACATGGGCGTGGCCAGCCAGGTCCGGCATGCAAGACGCGTCGAAGCATCATGTCGTGGCGGTGGATTACGGCGCCAAGCGCAACATCCTGCGGTCTTTGGTTTCGGCTGGATGCCGCGTCACTGTGGTGCCCGCGACGGCGACGGCGGATGATATCCTGCGCCACCAGCCGGACGGGGTCTTCCTGTCGAATGGCCCAGGCGATCCGGCCGCGACGGCGGTTTACGCGGCGCCCGCAATCCGCGGCGTGCTGGATGCCGGCGTGCCAGTGTTCGGCATTTGCCTGGGGCATCAGTTGCTGGCGCTGGCGCTGGGGGCAAAGACCTTCAAGCTGGAGCGGGGCCATCGCGGCGCGAACCAGCCGGTCAAGGATCTGGAGACCGGAAAGGTGGAGATCACCAGCCAGAACCACGGCTTCGCCGTCGATCACAAGACGCTGCCGGAAAACCTCAAGGTGACGCACGTGTCGTTGTTCGACGGCTCGAACGAAGGCATCGCGGCCACCGACCGGCCGGCGTTCTCGGTGCAGTACCATCCCGAGGCCAGTCCGGGGCCATCCGATGCCCATCACCTGTTCGGGCGGTTCTTTGGGATGATGGGCGGCCAGCGCTAGCCCGATTATCCAAAGCCGTCTCCAGCCTGGAATGCCCTCTGGAACAACCCTAACCGAGGGGATGCGCGCTTCCCCTTGAAGCGGTCACCCTCCGGCGCCCCATTCACAAGGCCCTGAGCTATGCCCAAACGCACCGACATCCGCTCCATCCTGATTATCGGCGCCGGCCCGATCATTATCGGCCAAGCCTGTGAATTCGATTATTCCGGCGCCCAGGCGTGCAAGGCGCTGCGGGCGGAGGGCTACCGCGTCATCCTGGTCAACTCCAATCCGGCCACCATCATGACCGATCCCGGCCTGGCGGACGCCACCTATGTTGAACCCATCACGCCGGAGGTCGTCGAAAAGATCATCGCGCGGGAAAAGCCCGATGCCCTGTTGCCGACCATGGGCGGCCAGACCGCGTTGAACACCGCGATGAAGCTTGCCGCCAGCGGCGCGCTGGAACGGCATGGCGTCGAACTGATCGGGGCCAAGGCCGAGGTCATCGACCGCGCCGAGGACCGGCTGAAGTTCCGCGACGCGATGTCGGACATCGGCATCGAGTCGCCTCGGTCAGCCATCGCCCACACCCTTGAGGAAGCCCGCGCAGCGCTGGCCATGACCGGCCTGCCGGCGGTGATCCGGCCCAGCTTCACCCTGGGCGGCACCGGCGGCGGCATCGCCTACAACAAGGCCGAGTTCGAGCAGATCGTCGCCGGCGGCATCGAGGCGTCGCCGACCAACGAGGTGCTGATCGAGGAATCTGTCCTCGGCTGGAAGGAATACGAGATGGAGGTCGTGCGCGACAGCGCCGACAACTGCATCATCGTCTGCGCGATCGAGAACGTGGACCCCATGGGCATCCATACCGGCGACAGCGTCACCGTGGCCCCTGCCCTGACGCTGACCGACAAGGAATACCAGCGGATGCGCGACGCCTCGATCGCGTGCCTGCGGAAGATCGGCGTCGACACCGGCGGGTCGAACGTGCAGTTCGGGCTGAACCCGGCGGACGGGCGGATGGTCATCATCGAGATGAACCCGCGCGTGTCGCGCTCGTCCGCCCTGGCGTCCAAGGCGACCGGCTTCCCGATCGCCAAGATCGCCGCCAAGCTGGCGGTCGGCTACACCCTGGACGAACTGACCAACGACATCACCATGGTCACTCCGGCCAGCTTCGAGCCGACCATTGACTATGTGGTGGTGAAGATCCCTCGTTTCACCTTCGAGAAGTTTCCCGGCACTCCGGCCCTGCTGACCACCAGCATGAAATCGGTCGGCGAGGCGATGGCGATCGGCCGCTCCTTCGCCGAGGCGCTGCAAAAGGGCCTCCGCAGCATGGAAACCGGCCTGTCCGGCCTGGATGCCGTCGAGCCGCCCGGCGATGGCGGTCCGGACGCCTTTCGCGCCGCCCTGTCTACGCCCGGCCCGGATCGCCTGCTGATCGCCGGCCAGGCCCTGCGCGCCGGCCTGTCCGTGGAAGACATCCACGACGCGACGAAATTCGACCCCTGGTTCCTGCGCGAACTGGAAAAGATTGTCACCGCTGAGCGCATGGTGGCCGCGAACGGCGTGCCGCGCGAGGCCGGCGCGTTCCGCCGCCTGAAAGCGCTGGGGTTTTCGGACAAGCGGCTCGCCGAGTTGACCGGCCGCGCCCCGGCGGACATCCATCGCGCCCGCTCGGCGCTGGGCGTCGTTCCCGTCTACAAGCGCATCGACACCTGCGGCGCGGAGTTCGCCTCGAAGACGCCCTACATGTATTCGACGTTCGAGGGCGGCTACGGCACGCCAGCCTGCGAAGCCGACCCGACGGATCGCACCAAAATTATTATCCTTGGTGGCGGCCCCAACCGCATCGGCCAGGGCATCGAGTTTGACTATTGCTGCGTGCATGCGGCCTACGCCCTGAAGGATGCCGGGTTCGAGACCATCATGGTCAACTGCAACCCGGAAACCGTCAGCACTGACTACGACACCTCCGACCGGCTGTATTTCGAGCCGCTGACGGAAGAGGACGTCA
>CAXTXZ010000302.1:0-5463 GCA_964248015.1 uncultured Rhodopila sp.
CGTGAAACCACGACATCCCTTGCCAACCTGGCAAGCTCGCTCATCCAACAGGCCGAAGACACCCTTGACCTGGCCGACGCGGTCCTGATCGATCTTGTCGAGCGGCTGGATGCCGATGGCACGTCGCCCGCGGCCCTGGCCCGGCTCGATGCGTTGCTTGCCGCCAAAGTGCGCGCGCTGCCGCGGGTGCGTGAGATCACGGTGCATGACGAGAACGGGCGCTGGCTTGCAACGTCGCTTGCCGTCAAGGGCGGCAACAACACCGACAGGGACTACTTCATTCACCATCGGGCAAATCCCGATGCCGGATTGTACATCGGGCCATCCATCATTGATCGCGGAACCGGGCGCAGGACCCTCACCGTGTCACGCCGCCTGCGGCATGCCGATGGCAGTTTCGCCGGCGTCGCGCTGGCGTTCATTGATGCGAGTTACTTCGTTGACAAATACCAGACGTATGACCTCGGCCTGAATGGCGGCATCGCGCTCGCCACGACGGCGGGTTCCCTGCTCGCCCGGTATCCTTCCGACGAGTCGTTCTGGTCACGGGATTTCGCGAAGTCCCAGTTGTACGCCGAGCTGCGCAAACGACCGGCCGCGACCTATGAAGGCGTCGCGGTCGTTGACGGCGTGCGTCGCTATGCAAGTTACCACCAAAGCAGCCGATATCCGCTGGTCGTTTTGGTGGCGATGTCGGTGGATCAGGCCCTTGCCTCGTGGCGCGCCGACGCGCGCCTGCATATCGCCACGGCCAGCGTCCTTGCGGCGATCGTCGGGCTGCTCGGCTGGCATCTAGTCCGGCAAATGTGGCGTCGCCAAGCGGCGGAAGGACAGGTTCGGGCGAGCGAAGCGCGCTTTCGCCTGCTGGTTGAGAATTCACATGACCTGATCACGCTTCGTCCGACCTCCAGTTCGCACTGGACCTATGTCTCGCCTGCGTCAGTCACGATACTTGGCTACGAACCAATCGAGTTTGCAACGATGCCATTTGGGTTCTGCCTGCACCCCGAGGATGTCGAGCGGGTCAGGGAAGGCGTGGCTTCACTGTCCGCGGCCAACCTTGAGTACAGAAGCGAGCATCGGCTGCGCCACAAGGCGGGGCATTGGGTTGGGGTGGAAACCGTTTTCCGCCTTGTCAACCCCTCGACGCCGGACGAGTTCCTGATGGGGATGGCGCACGATGTGACGGAGCGCGCCCGCCGCGAAGTCGAGCGTGCCCTGCATGGCTGCGAACTGGAAACCTCGAACCTGGAACTGGAGCGCATGGCGCGGCACCTCGTCGTGGCGCGGGACCAGGCGGAGCAGGCAAACCGCGCGAAGTCGCGTTTCCTGGCCGGCATGAGCCACGAGTTGCGCACGCCGCTGAACGGCATCCTGGGCTACGCGCATCTGCTTCGCATGGAGGGCGGCCTGACGGCTGGGCAACTGGCGCGCGTGGAGACGATGCTGGACGCGGGCAAGCACCTGTTGCAGATGATCAACCGCGTGCTCGACATTTCCGAAATCGAAGCCGAGCACGTCCAGGTGCGGTTGAGCGAGATTGACATGCACGGCCTTGCCGAGGCGTGCCTGGACGTTGTTCGCCCAATGGCGGACGCGAAGGGGCTTGCGCTGGGCGCCGTCGTGGCGCCGGACATGCCGCGGCACATCACGGCGGACGCCATACGGCTTCGGCAAATCGTGCTGAACCTGCTCGGGAACGCGGTGAAGTTCACCACGGAAGGCTGGGTGGAGTTGCGCCTGCGCCTGCTGGTGGAAACCAGGCTGCGGATCGAAGTCGCGGATACCGGTCCTGGCGTGCCGTTCGACCGTCGCCCTTGCCTGTTCCGGGATTTCGCCCGCTTGGACGCCGAGGCCAGCGGTTCGCCCCAAAGCGCCGGCTTGGGCCTGGCGATCTCGGCTCGGCTGACGAGATTGATGGGTGGGGACATCGGCTATGACGACCGGCCGGGCGGCGGCGGCGTGTTCTGGCTGGTGCTGCCGGTGACGGTCAACCCGGCGGCGTTGGCCTTGCCAGTTCCCGCTGGCGACATCCCGGCCTTGCCGCCAGGGCCGGGCGCCCTGCGGGTGCTGGTGGTGGACGATGTTGCCATGAACCGCGACATCGCCCGCTCGTTCCTGCGGTCGGCCGGTCATGAGGTGGCATGCGCCGAGGACGGGGCCGAAGCGGTTGACGCCGCTGCCTTGTCCGATTTTGACGTCATCCTGATGGACGTGCGGATGCCGGGGATGGACGGGCTGGAGGCGACCCGCCGCATCCGGAGGCTTGGCGGCGCGCGTGGGCTGGTGCCGATCGTGGCGCTGACGGCGCAGGCCTTCGCTGAACAGGTCGAGGATTGCCGCAAGGCCGGCATGGACAGCCACCTGTCCAAGCCTTTCACCCCGGATGCCCTGCTGGACGCCGTGGCGCGGGTGACGGCTGAGACGCAGGCGCATTAAGGCGCAACCCTGTCCACTGTCAGCTCCGCCTTTCCCAAGAACCGTGGTCCGGCGTCTCCGTCAGGGCGTGGGCTGGATGCGCTTTTTGACAATAATAAGCCATCGACGTTGTTCCGTGCCTAAGGCACGATCACGGGATGCATTTCGATCTGAAGCTGTGGCGCATGATGGCCGGTTTGCGCGGCCGGATCGCCTTGTCCGCCGGCCTCGGGCTGCTGGCCTTGGCGGTGGGGATTGCCCGGTTCGCCTTTCTCGGACAGTTCCTGGCGGGCGTGTTCCGGGGCGAGGCGCCGGTCCTGCCGCTGCTTGGCGCGGTGGGCGCGATCCTGCTGCGGGCTTGGCTGGATCACCACCGCACGATGATCGCGCACCAGACCGCCGCGCGGGTGCAGGAAACCCTGCGGGGCCGGCTGTTCGACAAGATCCTGGCACTAGGGCCAGCCTGGTTCGGGGCGGAGCGGACCGGCGGCGTCATGCTGTCGATGGTCGATGGCGTCGAGCAGTTGCAGTCGTTCTTCGGCCAGTACCTGCCGCAGGTGATGATCGCGGCATGCGCGCCGTTCGCCATCTTCGCGTTCATCGCGTGGTGGGACGTGCCAGTGGCCTCCGTCATGCTGGGGGCGGCGCTGTTCACGCTGGTCCTGCCGGCGGCCGTGCATCGCCGCACCAGCCAGGCCTCCCGCGTCCGGCAGTCCGCGTTCAAGTCGTTCGGCGAGGAGTTCCTGGACGCGGTGCAGGGCCTGCCGACGCTGAAGGCGTTCGGCCAGAGCGCCGCCCATGGCCGGATGCTGGCGGCCAAGGCGCGGGCGCTGTCGGACAGCACGTTCTGGGTGCTGGCGCTGAACGTGCTGACGCGGGGACTGACCGACCTTGGGACAGCCGTCGGGGCCGCCGCCGCGCTGGCGCTGGGGGCGTGGCGGGTCGCGCACGGCGAGATGAGCATCGAGGCGCTGCTGATCGTGCTGATGGCCGGCACGGAAATCTTCCGGCCGCTGCGCGACCTGCGTGGCGTGCTGCACCAGGGAATGAACGGCCAGGCGGCGGCGAGCGGGATCAATGCGCTGCTGGACACCGCGACACCCGCCTTGTCCGGTTCGGCCGTGCCGGCGCTGACGCCGGAGATCGCGTTCGAGTCCGTCGCCTTCGCTTATCCGGGCGGTCGGAGGGCGGCGCATAGCGGGCTGTCGTTCCGTATTGGCGCGGGCGAGCGGGTTGGGATCGTGGGGCCGAGCGGATCTGGGAAATCGACGATCGTGCGGTTGTTGTCGCGGCTGCATGAGGCGCAGGAGGGCGCGATCCGGATCGGCGGGCGCGACCTGCGGGAACTCGATCCCGAGCAGGTGCGCGGCATGATCGCGGTGGTGGCGCAGGACACCTACCTGTTCCATGGCACGGTCGAGGAGAACCTGCGGCTGGGGCGGCCGGATGCGTCGGAGGCCGAGGTGGTGGCGGCGGCCACCGCCGCCAACGCGCATGGGTTCATCAGCGCCCTGCCCTTCGGCTACCAGACTGTCATCGGCGAGCGGGGCACCCAGCTTTCGGGTGGGCAGCGGCAGCGGCTGGCGATCGCGCGGGCGCTGCTGCGGGATTCGCCGATATTGATCCTTGATGAGGCGCTGTCGTCGGTTGATGCCGAGAACGAGGCGATCATCCAGCAGGCGCTCGACCGGCTGATGGCAGGACGGACAACGCTGATCCTGGCGCACCGGCTGTCCAGCGTGATCGGCGCGGATCGCATCCTGGTGTTGGGTGACGGCGCGGTGGCGCAGGCGGGGACGCATCGGGAGCTGATTGGCTGTCCTGGGCCGTACCGCGACCTGATGGGGCCTCAGGTTGCCGAACGGGACGGCGTGGCGGCGCCGGCGCTGCTGGCGGAGGCGGCGGGAACGGATGCGCCGGCGACCGGCGCGGTGGCGAGCAGCCTGGCGGAGGATGCCGCCTCGGTGACGTGGCCGCGGACGATCCGCGCCTTGCTGCGCGTGGCGCGGCCGTATCGCGGGCAGTTGGCGGTGACGGTGGGAACGGGGATCGGGCGGGTGATCGCGTTCATCGGCGTCAGCGTGCTGGGCGCGCTGGCGCTGGGCGCGGTCCGCAATGGCGCGCCGACGGGCGGGCTGGTGACGGCGCTGCTGGTCGTCGCGCCGATGGCCGGGCTGCTGCACTGGCTGGAGTCCTGGATCGCGCATGCCATGGCCTATGCGCTGCTGGCCGACATGCGGATTGACCTGTTCCGCAAGCTGGACGCGCTGGCGCCGGCCTACCTGCTGCGGCGGCGGTCGGGCGACCTGGTGGCGCTGGCGACGCAGGATGTCGAGACGGTGGAGTACTTCTTCGCGCACACCATCGCTCCGGCGATCGTCGCGGCCCTGGTGCCGGCGGCGGTTATGCTGGCGCTGGCATGGTTCGCCTGGCCGCTGGCGGCGGCGCTGGCGCCGTTCCTGCTGTACGCGGGGGCGTCCCCGGCGCGGGGGCGGCAGCGGATCGACAAGCTGGGGTCGGCGGCGCGCGGCGCGTTGGGGTTGATCGGCGCGTCCGCCACGGAGACGATCCAGGGCCTGTCCGAGTTGGTGATGTTCGGCGCGGCGGCGCGGCGGCGGGAGGGATTCATGGCGGCGGTGCGCGACTATCAACGCCTGCGGCTGGCGTTGCTGGCCGACCTGTCGTTGCAGTCCAGCCTGCTGGAGGCGGCGACGGGCCTGGGCGGCCTGGCCGTCGCGGCGGCGGGTGGGTTGCTGGTGGCGCATGGCATGGTCGTGGCGACGACGCTGCCTCTGCTGGTGCTGATCTCGGTTGCGGCCTTCCTGCCGGTTTCCGAGATCGCCCAGGTCGGGCGGCAGTTGGCGGACACGATCGCATCGACGCGGCGGCTGCATGTGGTGAACGCCGAACCGGTGGCGATCACCGATGGGCCTCGGGAGCCGGTTGCGCCGGCGGGGGGATCGGCGGTCGCGTTCGATGCGGTGGGATTCACCTATCCGGGGCTTGCCGTGCCGGCGCTGCGGGGGATGTCGTTCACGGTTCCGG
>CAXTXZ010000303.1:0-1798 GCA_964248015.1 uncultured Rhodopila sp.
CTGAACGAGAGCGGCATGGAGAACCATCCGCTGACGCCGATGACCGACGCCAACCTGGTGCGCGTGCTGTCGCGGCAGACCGAGGGCACGGTTGGGCTGGTGCCTTTCATGACCGTCGACAAAGGCGCGGCTGCGATCCGCGACGCGATGACCCGGCTGAAGGAGCAGGGGCGGCGCTACGCCATCGTCGATGCGATCACCGATGCCCATCTGGCAGCGATCGGCGAGGCTGCGTCCAACCATGCCCTGATCACCGGCGGCTCCGGCGTGGCGATGGGCCTGCCGGCGAATTTCCGCAAGGCGGGGCTGTTGGCCGAAACCGCCGATCCGGGCGCCCTGCCGGCTGTTGAGGGCGCCTGCGCTGTCGTCGCGGGATCGTGCTCGCGCGCCACGCTGGCGCAGCTTGGCTACGCGCGGGACCATCTGCCGACGTTTGAGCTGGATGCGGTGGCGGTCCCTGATGCCGTGGCGCTGAGCGAGGCCGCGCTGGCTTGGGCCGCCAGCCGGATTGGCGACAGGCCGGTGGTGATCGCGGCCTCGGCGCTGCCTGACAAGGTGGCGTTGCTGCAATCGCGCCTGGGCCGCGAGCAGGCCGGCGCGCTGGTCGAGGACGCGGTGGCCCGCATCGCCGCCGGGCTGGTCGAGCGCGGGGTGCGCAAGATGGTTGTCGCCGGCGGCGAAACGTCTGGGGCGGTGGTCGGACGGCTGGGCGTGCGATCGTTGCGCATCGGCGGCGAGATCGATCCCGGCGTGCCGTGGACTTACGCGCAGGGCAGCGGAACCGACCTGATGCTGGCGTTGAAATCGGGGAATTTCGGCGGCACGGATTTCTTCCTCAAGGCGTTCCGGATGCTTGCGGCATGAACGAGCACGACACGCGGGTCCTGCTGAGCGAGCTTGCGGCCAGCCTGTTCGCCCGCGGCTTTTCCGTCGGCAGCGCCGGCAACATCAGCGTTCGCCTGCCGGACGGGTATTTGATGACGCCGACCAACTCAAGCCTTGGGCGGCTTGATCCGGCGCGGCTGTCGAAACTGGACGCGGCGTTCCGGCATGTCGATGGCGACAAGCCGTCCAAGGAAGTCTTCATGCATCGCGCGTTCTACCGGGCCAGGCCGGAGGCTGGCGCCGTGGTGCATCTGCATTCGACCCAGGCGACGGCGGTGGCATGCCTGCCGGATGTGGACCGGTCCAATCCGATCCCGCCGTTGACGCCGTATTTCGTCATGCGTGTCGGCCGGCGCATGCCGATCGTGCCGTATTACCGGCCTGGCGACGCGGCGATGGAACCGGCCATCCACGCGGCGGCTCTGGAGGCTCGGGCGGTGCTGCTGGCCAACCACGGGCCGGTGGTTTCCGGCGCAACATTGACCGACGCGGTTCATGCGGCGGAGGAACTGGAGGAAGCGGCGAAGCTGTTCCTGGTTTTGCGAGGGCAGTCGCCGCGGCTGCTGACGCCGGAACAAGTCGGCAATCTGCTGGCAACTTTCGGCTAAGGCAGATCGCCGCAGGGCCAAAGGCCTGGAGGCGTGAATCTGCCTGGGAAACAATGAGCTATGGGGCGCCGCAGCGCTAACCCGACTGCGGAGCGCCATGAACCGCGATCGTCCTGAGCGGAAACAGCCAGGACGTGAATCGCCGGCTCAAACAAGGCCAGGCCGGTTGAGAAAGAAAAGGCGCCGCAAAAGGGCGCCTTTTCTTTCAACATCCAGGTAACGATCACTCCTGCGGTTCGGCCGCTGCCGCCGCGGCCGCAGGGGGCGGCGGCGAAGAGGCGTTAGCCTTTCTAGGGGTGGGCGTG
>CAXTXZ010000303.1:1808-5456 GCA_964248015.1 uncultured Rhodopila sp.
TCTTTGCAGGCGTTTTCTTCGCGGCGGCCTTCGCCATGACAGGCGTGGGGGCCACGGCCTTCTTCGCCAAACCCTTTTTGCCGGCGGCCGGTTTGGCGGCAACCGATGTCGCGGCGGCCTTCTTGGGGCCGGCTTTCTTGGCGGGTTGCGACGCGGTCACCGCAGCCTTCCTTGGCGCAGCCTTTTTGGCAGCCGCCTTGCCGGTTGCCGAGGCCTTGGCCGGCGCCGCCGACTTCCTCGCGGGAGCTTTGGCGGGCGCAGCCGCGGGCGCGCTCTTTGGCTTGGCCTTGGCGGCCGCTTTTGCCGGCGCCTTGGCGGCGACCTTTTTCGCGGCGACCTTTTTCACGGCGGTCTTCTTCACGGGTGCTTTCTTGACAGCCGCTTTCATGGCCATCGGCATTGCGGCGATAGGCGGGGTCTTGGTTGTCGAATCGTCAGTGCTCACCTGTGGAACTCCTTGTTGAACGTCGCGTCGTTGTTGTGCGCTTTGGACGAAACCGATGCTGAAGTCACAGGCTGAACCAGATCCTCGATTTGTTTCATGGGCAAACCTGAAACCATCGCGACGTTGCAAATCCATGCGTGCGCCATCGGCCCGCATGGATGCGGTCGTCGTATAGGTCTCTGTGCTGGATCGACTCGTCTTCGGCTTTCCAAGGTCGCGGCCCATTGACCGTCCTTCTGTTGAACGTCCCCGCGCATCGACGTCAAACGCATGAACTGAATCGATTCGCGAACACGGATTCCGCTATTCCGCGTCTAGTCCATACATGTCAACGAAAAGCAACCAACAGGGCAATATTTTCGCAAAAAAATTTCTGTGCCCTGCGTTTCAGCGGCGAATGGAAAAATTGGCGGCCGGTCGGCGCTGTCGTATCCATCGCGCGGCACGATGCCGGAGGCGGCGTCCGCCGATGCAAGCAACGTCCTGTTTCCATGCGGCGCCGCATGGAGCGCAGCCCTGTCGCATGATCTTGCAAAAGCCGCATTCCAGGCCCTGCCGGATGCCGAGCGCCGCGAATCGTTTGGCTAGGTTTGGGCGGCGATTGTTGCCCGCGGTTCATGCCGCCGCGGGCAACAGCCTGTCTGTTCAGCCGCGCTGTTCGATTGGCACGAACTTGAGGTCGTTCGGCCCGGTATAGTTGGCTGTCGGACGGATCAACTTGTTGTCGATACGTTGTTCCATGACATGCGCGGCCCAGCCGCTGGTCCGCGAGATGACAAAGAGCGGCGTGAACATCTGCGTTGGAACGCCCATCATGTGGTAGCTGATCGCGCTGAACCAATCGAGGTTGGCGAACATCTTCTTGGTGTCCCACATCGTCGCCTCGATACGGTCGGCGATGTCGAACAGCTTCATTGACCCGGCGTTCCGCGACAGGCGGCGCGCGACTTCCTTGATGACCTTGTTGCGGGGATCGCTGATTGTATAGACGGCGTGGCCGAAGCCGATGATCACCTGTTTCGCCTCGACCCGCCTGCGGATGTCGGCCGCCGCCTCGTCGGGCGAGGCATAGCGATTTTGCGTTTCAAACGAAACCTCGTTGGCGCCGCCGTGCTTGGGGCCGCGCAGCGCGCCGATGCCTGCGGTGATCGCCGAATGCATGTCAGCGCCGGTGCCGGCGACGACGCGGCAGGTGAAGGTGGACGCGTTGAACTCGTGCTCCGCGTACAGGATCAACGAGGTGTGCATGGCGCGCACGAACAGCTCGGACGGCGGCTTGCCGTGCAGCAGGTGCAGGAAGTGCCCGCCGATGCTGTCGTCATCGGTTTCGACGTCGATGCGCTTGCCGTTATGGGCGTAGTGGAACCAGTACAGCAGCGCTGAGCCCAGGCACGCCATCAGCCGATCGGCAATGTCTTTCGCCCCTGGCACGTTCTGGTCGTCTTTCTCCGGCAGCACGCAGCCCAGCGCGGACACGGCGGTGCGCATCACGTCCATCGGATGCGACGCGGCGGGCAGCGCCTCCAGCGCGTGCTTCACCGCCGCCGGCAGGCCGCGCATCGCCTTCAGCTTTGCCTTGTAGCCCGCCAGCTCGGCGCGGGTCGGCAACGCGCCATGCACCAGCAGGTAGGCGATCTCCTCGAACTCGCTGCTGTCGGCGAATTCCAGGATGTCGTAGCCGCGGTAGTGCAGGTCGTTGCCGGAGCGGCCGACGGTGCACAACGCCGTGTTGCCGGCGGTGACGCCGGACAGGCCGACGCCTTTCTTGGCGCGGTTCGGCAAGGTGGTTTCACTCATGGTTGCGGTTCTCCTGGTTATGCGATCGGCCGGTCAGAGAATGCCAGGCTTGCCGACTTCGAGCGCGCCGGCGGGCAGGGCGATGTTCAACCGGTGCAGCTCTCCCGCCGGCAGCCTGGGCAGGTCCTGCACCGCTTCCAGGAAGCGGTTGGATTCACGCGCCGAGATGATGCCATCCGTCAGCACCTGGAACTTGCGGACATAATCCTCGCGGCCAAATGGCCTGGCGCCGAGGGGATGCGCGTTGGCCACCGCCATCTCGTCCTCGATCTTGCCGCCGTCGCGCAGGAAGATCTCCACCCGGCCGCCGAACGACAGTTCGTTGGGATCGGTGGCGCGGTAGCGGCGCGTCCATTCCGCGTCCTCGGTCGTTTCGATCTTGCGCCACAGCCTCACGGTGTCGGCGCGCGCCGCGCGCTTGGGCGCGTAGCTGTCGACGTGATGCCACGCGCCATCCTGCAAGGCGACGGCGAAGATGTACATGATCGAGTGGTCAAGCGTCTCGCGGCTCGCTTTCGGGTCCATCTTCTGCGGGTCGTTGGCGCCGGCGCCGATCACGTAGTGCGTGTGGTGGCTGGTGTGGATGACGATCCTTTCAATGTTGTCGAAGTTGTCGATCTTCTCGCGCATGCGGAACGCCAGGTCGATCAGCGCCTGCGACTGGTATTCCGCGCTGTGCTCCTTGGTGTAGCTGTCCATGATGGCGCGCTTGGCCTCGCCAGGAGCGGGCAGCGGCACCTGGTAGTGCGCCTCGGGGCCGTTCAGCATCCAGGCGACGACGCTGTCCTCGCCTTCGTAGATCGGGCTGGGGGCGCCCTCGCCACGCATCACGCGGTCGACGACCTCAATGGCCAGCTTGCCGCTGTGAGCGGGCGCGTAGGCCTTCCAGGAGCTGATCTCGCCCTTGCGCGACTGGCGGGTGGTGAAGCTGACATGCACGGCCTGCTGCACCGCCTGGTAGATGACGTCTTGCTTCAATCCCAGCAGCGTGCCGATGCCGGCGGCCTGCGCCGGGCACAGATGGGCGATGTGGTCGATCTTGTGCTCGTGCAGGCAGATGGCGCGCACCAGGTCGATCTGGATCTCGTAGCCCGTGGCGATGCCGCGGATCAGCTCGCGCCCGGATTTGTCCATGGTCTGCGCGACCGCCAGGATGGGCGGGATGTTGTCGCCGGGATGGGAGTAGTCGGCGGCCAGGAAGGTGTCGTGCATGTCCAGCTCGCGCACCGCGGTGCCGTTCGCCCAGGCGGCCCATTCCGGGCTGACCCGCTTGTTTGACGGCACGCCGAACAGGGTCGCGCCGTGCTTGTTGGGCCGCGCCAGGGCCATGTCGCGGGCTGAAATAATGGGGCGGCGGTTGACCGAGGCGATGGCCACCGAGGCGTTGTCGATGATGCGGTTGACGA
>CAXTXZ010000304.1:0-5455 GCA_964248015.1 uncultured Rhodopila sp.
ATGGTTCCGGCGTGTCGGGCGCCTTCGCCCTGCGGGTGGTGGACGCGCCAGAACCGGCGACGATCGGCTTGATGGGCGCTGGCCTTGCCGGCCTTGGCGCCTTCCGTCGCCGCAAGCTCACGAATACGTAAGTCGCCACTCCGAAGCACGAGATAGGTGACAGGCCGTCTCGACATACCTTGTTCCAGGCGGCTTCGCTTTGACCCCGGCTCCTGTTGCTGCCCTGGCGATTTTGGGGGTTGTCGCCAGCCAGTAAGAGGGGCCAGTCCATCGTCCATGCAAGGGAAACGGCTTTTGGCTGCGGCAGGGCCATCAGCGACCGGTCGCGTCAGTCGCTCTCCCTTCTTCCGGCCGCCAATTCCTTTGGCTTTGATCCGGGAGATGATGGCCAGGATGTAGGACCAAAGCAGGACGCCGCTCGCCGTTCCCAGTAGACACAAGTCGCGTTGCCGCCAGCAGGACTACCCCGCTCTCGATGCGCTGCAACCAATTCATCTCAATAGAATGATTCTTGCCATCTGATTGAGACGGCCCGTCACGCGACTTTTTTGACTTAAGGGGTAGTTTGCTATTGCGCGGGAGGATGCGGGGTCTTATCTCGTCCCTCACGCAGCAACGCACGTGCCTCTGGCCCTCTGTGGTTACGCAACGACGTCAAGCGTTCTGGCAATCGTTTGGTCGCTGGTTCGTTCGACCGTTTCGTTAACTACGCTCATCGCCTGAAAAGGTGAGCGTATCATGGAGGGAGGCCCGGCGCGATGACCCCTAAAATCGCCCGTTTCCTGGCGCAAGAGCAGCCGGCGACGCCGTGCCTTGTGCTTGACATCGATCGTGTGGAAGAAAATTTCCGTGCGCTGAGCCGAGCCTTGCCACTGGCGCGTATCTATTACGCGGTCAAGGCCAACCCAGCGCCGCAGGTGCTGGAGCGGCTCGTGGACTTGTCCAGCCACTTTGATGCCGCAAGCATTGAGGAGGTCAGTGCCTGCCTGGACGCCGGCGCGATGCCCGAAGCCATCAGCTTTGGCAACACCATCAAGAAAGCGTCGGCGATTCACGAGGCGTTTCGGCGCGGCGTGCGCATGTTCGCGTTCGACTCGCGCGAGGAACTCGAAAAATTGGCGCGTCACGCCCCTGGCGCCCGCGTCTACTGCCGTATCCTGGTCGAGAACGAAGGCGCTGACTGGCCGCTGTCCCGCAAGTTCGGCACCACCATTGAAAGCGCGCGCGAATTGATGATGCTGGCCGGCGACAGGGGGCTGGACCCCTTCGGCCTGTCGTTCCATGTCGGTAGCCAGCAGACAACGACCCGCGCGTATGAGGTGGCGATCGGCAAGGTGGCAATGCTGTTCACCGACCTGACCGAGGCCGGCGTCAACCTGCGCATGATCAACCTGGGCGGTGGCTTTCCGACGCATTATCACGACGACGTCCCTGAGATTGATCAATTCGGCCACGCGATCATGACGGCAATGACCAGCCATTTCGGCAACAACCTTCCGGACATGGTAATCGAGCCAGGCCGTTTCGTTGTTGGCGATGCGGGCCTTGTCTCCGCGGAGGTCGTGCTGGTCAGCCGCCGGGACCAGAATGATCCGGTGCGCTGGGTGTACCTGGACATTGGCCGGTTTGGCGGGCTTGCCGAAACCGAGGGCGAGGCCATTAAGTACCGGATCGTCACCCGCCATGACGGGACGCAGATGGGTCCGGTGGCGATTGCCGGACCAACCTGCGACGGCGCCGACATCCTGTACGAGAAGTCGAACTACCGCTTGCCTATCGCGCTGGCTTCGGGCGATCGCGTGGAGCTACTGTCCACGGGTGCTTATGTGACGACATACGCCAGCACGAAGTTCAACGGGTTTGCGCCGCTCGCGGAGTATTACGTTTGAATAATAGGGTTCCCAGTTCTGCCGGGAGCCTCAGGCTGCCCGCTATCGGATCAACCCGGTCAGCGGGCTTGACGGGTCCGCCGCCATCCGCCTTGGCATCCGGCCAGCCCGGTATGCAAGCCTTCCCGCCTCAATCGCGGCTTTCATTGCCCGCGCCATGAGAACGGGGTCTTTCGCATGCGCGATCGCCGAATTGAGCAGCACCGCGTCACAGCCCAATTCCATGGCAATGGCGGCGTCCGACGCCGTGCCGACCCCCGCATCCACCAGGAACGGCACCGTCACGTGCTCCATCATCATGCTGATCATGGCCGGATTCTGGATGCCAAGACCTGAGCCGATCGGCGCGCCAAGCGGCATGATCGCGACACATCCCATGTCCTGCAGCCGCTTCGCCGCGAGGGGGTCGTCGGCGCAATAGACCATGACCTCGAAACCGTCCTTGATGAGCGCCTCGGCTGCCTGGAACGTGCCCTGCATGTCCGGATACAGCAGCGGGGGCGGTCCAAGCACCTCCAGCTTCACCAGATTCCAGCCGCCTGCTTCCCGTGCCAGGCGCAGCGTGCGGACGGCCTCATTGGCGGTGAAGCACCCGGCTGTGTTGGGAAGATAGGTATAACGCTTGGGATCAACATAGTCCTGCAGCATTGGCGCATGGGGATCAGACAGATTGACCCGCCGCAGCGCCACCGTGACAATTTCCGCGCCGCTGGCCTCAATCGCTCGGCCGGTTTCCTCAAGGTCCTTGTATCGGCCGGTGCCGACGATCAGGCGGGAGCGAAAGGTGCGGCCCGCCACCGTCCAGGTGTCCTCCGTCGGGATTGATCCATCCATGCTCAGCCTCCACCGATGAAATGCACGATCTCAAGCCTGTCGCCGCTTGCCAGCCAAGTTTCGGAATAGCGCGAGCGCGGAACGATCTCCTCGTTCCTTTCCACCGCGACCTTCCGAATGTCCAGCCCAAGCCCGGTCAACAGCGCCGAGACAGACATCGGGCCGTCGGCGGGTCCGGCGAAAATCCGGCTTTCGCCGTTCAAGGTCAACGTCACTGCGCCATGCATGCCCTTATTATGGTGCGCCGAGCAACGTCGGGCAAGGAAGGCAGGCACCGGCTACCTGTTCGATGCCGGGTTCAGGCGCCGCGCTTACAGGCAGCGTGTTTGCGGTCAGCACGCCCGACATTGGACCGCAGGCACACACTATGCTACGGGCGCGGGTCATGCCTCCCTTGCGCGTTGACCAATCTTCTGGAGGAAAGCTGGTGACCCGTATTCCCATCGACCCCGATGCTATCCGCGCCCTTGCGGCGGTGTTGACCGAAAATGGTCTGTCCGAGATCGAGATAGCCGATAAGGACAACCGCATCCGGGTCGTGCGCGGCACAGTCGCGGCGCCCCTCGCGATGCCGGTGGCACCCGTCGTGACAGCCGCGCCAGCCGCTCCGGCGCCGCAGGCGGCAGACCTGGCGGCCCATCCGGGCGCTGTCATCAGCCCGATGGTTGGCGTCGTTTATCTGTCGCCGGAGCCTGGGACGCCGGTTTTCGTCACCATTGGCCAGACGGTCACAGCGGGCCAAACCTTGTTGCTGATTGAAGCGATGAAGACCTTCAACCAGATCAAGGCGCCGAAAGCCGGCACGGTTGCCGCCATCCTGGTGCAGAACGGCGCGCCGGTGGAATACGGCGAAGTGTTGATCATCCTGGAATAATGCCTTGTTCCGCAAGATCCTGATCGCCAATCGGGGCGAGATCGCCCTTCGCATACAACGGGCATGCCGCGAGCTTGGCATCGCCACCGTGGCGGTGCATTCCACCGCGGATGCGGAGGCGATGCATGTCCGCCTGTCGGATGAAAGCGTCTGCATCGGCCCGCCGCCCGCCAGGGACAGCTACCTGAACATCCCGGCGATCCTGTCGGCCGCCGCCATCACGGGCGCCGACGCCATTCACCCGGGCTATGGCTTCCTGTCAGAGAACGCCGCGTTCGCCGACATGGTGGACGCGCACGGCCTGACGTTCATCGGCCCGTCCAAGGATCATATCGCCATGATGGGCGACAAGATCGCCGCGAAGGCCGCCATGGCGGCTGTCGGGCTGCCTCTTGTGCTTGGCTCGGATGGCGCAATGCCTGATCTGCAGTCGGCACGCTCGGTTGCCGACCGCATTGGCTATCCCGTGCTGATCAAGGCGGCGGCAGGCGGCGGCGGACGTGGCATGAAGGTCGCGCGCGATCCCTCGGAACTGGAAGAGGCCTATCGCCTTGCCCGCGCCGAATCGCGCGCCGCCTTTGGCAACGATGCCGTCTACATGGAGAAATACCTCGACCAGCCGCGGCATATCGAGTTGCAGATCATGGCGGACAACCACGGCAACGTGGTGCATTTCGGGGAGCGTGACTGCAGCCTGCAGCGGCGCCATCAAAAGGTGCTGGAGGAAGCCGGCTCGCCGGCGATCAATGCCAGCCAGCGCGACGCCCTGGGTGAAACCGCCACGGCCGCGCTCCGCCGCCTCGGCTATCGCAACGCCGGCACGCTGGAGTTCTTGTACCAGGATGGGCAGTTCGCCTTTATCGAGATGAACACCCGCCTGCAAGTGGAGCATCCGGTGACGGAAATGCTTTGCAACATCGACTTGGTGCGCGAGCAGATCCGCATCGCGGCCGGTACTGGCCTGGGCTACGAACAGCGCGACATTGTCTTCAACGGCCATGCCATCGAATGCCGCATCACCGCCGAGGACCCAAAGACCTTTATGCCCACGCCGGGCCGGGTGACCGCTTTCCATGCCCCGGGCGGCCTCGGCGTGCGCGTCGACTCGGCCTTGTATGCAGGGTATTTTGTGCCGCCTTACTATGACAGCCTGATCGCCAAGCTGATTGTGCATGCGCCGACGCGTGACGCGGCGATCAACCGCATGCGGCGCGCCCTGGATGAATTCGCGGTGCTGGGTATTCAGACCACGATCCCGCTGCACCGGCGGATTGTCGATGAGGCGGATTTCCTGGCGGGGAACTACACGATTCATTGGCTGGAAAAGTTTGTCGCAGGCATTTGACGCGGAGTGGGAAAGAGCCATGGGTCACGATCACGATGAGGCGCCTCCTTTCGGCACGGTTGACTGGAAGCTTAACGGCGTCCGGGTCATCAAGGGCGATCAGCTTGACACCAACACCGCCCAGACGCCGGGCATGAACCGCGCGGCGGCGATCAATGCCGCACGGGTCGGGGCCAAGAAGATCTGGGCCGGAACCGTCAACATCCATGCCAACGCCAAGACGGGCGTGCATCATCACGGCGCCTTGGAAAGCGTGATCTACGTGGTTCGCGGCAAGGCCCGGATGCGCTGGGGCGAGAAGCTGGAATACGTCGCCGAAGCGGAGCCGGGCGACTTCATCTTCGTTCCGCCCTACGTGCCACACCAGGAGATCAATGCCAGCTCGGAAGAGACGCTGGAGTGTGTGCTGGTGCGCAGCGATAATGAGGCGGTAGTGGTTAATCTCGATATTGAGCCAGTGGAAAAACCCGAAGCTGTTTACTGGGTCGATCCTATTCACAGGCATCCGTCCTA
>CAXTXZ010000305.1:0-3262 GCA_964248015.1 uncultured Rhodopila sp.
ACTGGCATCGGCGGATCCGCTCAATGCCGCGCTCCCGTAAACTCCGGCTGTAGTATTAGGCTTTGCAGAGAACAGAATATAGGGCCTACGGACGCCAATCGCTGGGAATGTGAGAGGCATCGGCCTGCCATGATGCCTCTTGCGGCGCAGCCGGGAACGGCAATGACCGCATGAGCGGTGAATGCCGCCTTTGTCGCATGACAGAGGCGGCATTTTTATCCGGCCTTCGTGCAGGAAATGGATCAAGCAGGGCAAAGGCGAGCCAAAGCTTTATGATCTTTGCCACGGTTACGTGTCGGGAGGGTTTCCAATGGGCCAATGACCGGCAGGGTTGGGCAAATTGGCGTCGTCAGTCCGTCCGGCGACGCAATCCGTCCTAGACCGGCAGGTCGGCCGGGCACCAAGGCGATGATGCACGCTTGAGCCAAACGCGCCAATCCCCTTGCGAGGATTGCGCTGCAAGCCGAAAGCGCCGACCCTCTCCGTATGATCGGGGCAAGCCTGCCAAGGGGCACGCCGGCACGCGGCAATCATGCAAGCCAAGATCAAAGCATCTCAACAAAACCGCGCGGGACGCGAAGCAGGGAGCAAGCAATGGCCAAGCAAGAACCAGGCGGGGGCATCAAACCCGTCACAACCATGATCGATGCCGCCACGGATGCGCCGCCTGTCGGGCGGGTCATCCTTGTCGCCGCCACGGCGGCCCTGGGCGGCTTCCTGTTCGGCTTCGACACCGCGGTCATCAACGGCGCGGTCGGCGCCATCCGGGAATGGTCCCATGTGGGCGCGGCGTTGCTGGGCTTTTCCGTGGCAAGCGCCCTTCTCGGATCAGCGATTGGGGCCTGGTTCGCCGGGCCGCTCGCGAACCAGTACGGGCGCATAGTCGTGATGCAGGCCGCCGCGATCCTTTTCTTTATCAGCGGCATCGGCGCCGGCCTGCCCTGGGACATCTGGTCGCTGACCTTTTTCCGGGTCCTGGGCGGCCTCGCCGTCGGCGTCGCGAGCGTCATCGCGCCGGCCTATATCGCTGAAATATCCCCAGCCCAGATGCGCGGCCGGCTCGGCTCCCTGCAGCAGATGGCGATCGTCGTCGGCATATTCGCGGCTTTGCTGACCGACTATGCGCTCGCGGCGGCGGCGGGCGGGGCAAGCGGCAAGTTGTGGTTCGGGTTGGAGGCCTGGCGGTGGATGTTCGTCTCCGAGGCTTTGCCGGCCCTGATCTACGGCGTGTTCGCGGGGCTGATCCCGGAGTCGCCGCGCTACCTGGTCGCGAAGCAGCGCCTCCGGGAAGCAGCCCACGTCCTGCACCATTTCGTTTCGCGACAGCCTCCCCCGGAGGTCAAGATCGCCGAGATACAACAAACCATGCAGGCGGAAGGCTCGCAGTCGCTGAGCGACCTCAAGGGTCCGTGGCTGGGGCTGTTGCCGATCGTCTGGGTCGGCATCCTGCTCTCGGTGTTCCAGCAGTTCGTCGGCATCAACGTCATCTTCTACTACTCGTCGGTGCTGTGGCAGGCGGTCGGCTTCACCGAGGCCAACTCGCTGGCGATCACCGTCATCACGTCCGTGACCAACATCCTGACCACCGTGGTGGCCATCGTCCTGGTTGACCGGATCGGGCGCAAGCCGCTGCTCCTTGTCGGCTCGCTTGGCATGGCGGCGGCTTTGGGCACGATGGCCTACGTGTTCGGCACGGCGCCGACCCAGGCCGCCGGCAGCAACATGGTTCCGGTCCTGAGCGACGCCAACGGCATGATCGCCATCGTCGCCGCCAACCTCTACGTCGTCTTCTTTGGCATGAGTTGGGGGCCGGTCGTGTGGGTCCTGCTTGGCGAGATGTTCAACAACCGCATCCGGGCCTACGCGCTCGCGGTTGCCGCCGCGGCCCAGTGGGTCGCCAATTTCGCCGTGTCCCAAACATTCCCCGCGCTGGCCTCGGCGGGCCTCGGCTTTGCCTACGGCATCTACGCCACCATGGCGTTCCTGTCCTTTATTTTTGTCGCGCGTTGGGTGCAGGAGACGCGGGGCCGGGAACTGGAGGATATGGCATGAGCGTGAATGTCGCAGCGGGATCGGCGGATTGACCCGACAGCATCAGGACGCTGGGGAGCGGGATTGAGTCCGTGCGTTGGCGCACATCCTGAAGCCCGCGCCGGAGGCGTCTCCTGGCGATGGGCTTCAGCAGGCCCTGGAAGGGCCGTGGGGCTTCAGGCGAAGCGCGCGTTTTTCCACCAAATGCCACGACAGGAGGGCAGGCAGCAGCGTGAGCACGGTGCAGGCCAGGATGGGCGCCTCGATGCTGGACCACAAGTGCAGCAAAAGCTGCTGCACCGGAAAAGCGTAGAGGTACAGCCCATAGGAGACGTCGCCAAAGCGGCCAATGCGGTTCAGGCCAGGCAGCGACAGCAAGCCGAACGAGATAGCCATGTAAGGCAAGGTCAGCCACTCGATCGGCAGGCTCCACCAGCCGAACCAAGTGGAGATGCCGAAGTTCATGGCAAGGAACAGCAGGCAAAGGTCGGATCGCCCCAGCAACCCAAGCCGGCTGGGCACCAGGCCCAACAGGCCGCCGATCAGGAACAAGGGCATCTGCACCAGCACGTATTGGAGGCTGGCGCCATAGAAGACGATTGCCCTATCCGGCGGCGCCAGGAACATCAGCACGCCCACCCCGCCGCAAGCCAGTGCGACAAGGAGCAGCGCCCAGGCTCGCGGCCGTGGCTTCAGCAGGGCGAACAGCGGCACGGTCAGGTAGCAAAGCCATTCCGGAAACAAGCTCCAGAGTGAGCCGTTCACCGCGCCATGGCCGCGCAGAGACGTGAACACCCCAGGCAGGCGCTGCTCGGCGTATAACGCAATGTTCGCCAGATAGGCATAGGTGCCGGAGCTGGGGAAGTATTCGCCCGGCGGCAACGCCGAAACGGCAGGGCCCAGCAGGAATGCGGTGACGAACACGCAGGCCGTCAGCCCTGGGAAAATGCGCAGCGCGCGCTTGGCCAGGAAGGTCGGCAAATGCGGTTCCCGCTCCCAGCTTGTGGTGACGAGAAACCCGCTGACCGAAAAAAAGATGTCGAGCCCAAGGCGTGCGAGCGGCACGCCCCACAGGCCAGGATCGGCTCCGCCCGTGAGGTCGCAGCCATGGCCGTAAATCACCAGGAAAGCCGCGAACAGCCGCAGGGCGTCGAAGTTGTTGAGCCGCGGGTTGGTCATCGGCCGCTCACGCCAGCGGCTGGATGTGGCAAGATCCGAGATCATCCGCGCG
>CAXTXZ010000305.1:3362-5451 GCA_964248015.1 uncultured Rhodopila sp.
GCCGCCATGTAGGGCAAGGTGAGCCAGAGCAGGGAAGGAGCCCAGTCGCTCCACCACGAGACGACCAACCAGTTCGCGGCGAAGCACAGCATGGCCGCGTCGGCGCGGAACAGGCTTTCCCCAGCCCGGTTGCCGTCGCCATGATCCCAGTGCCGCCATGCCATGCCAGCCAGGAAGAACGGAGCTTCGGCAAGGACCATGCGGACGTCCAGGCGCAGGACGTGGAACCATTTGTTGTCCGGGACATCAGCAAGGGCATGGCCAAGGCCGCCAAGAGCAAGGGCCGTTGCGAACAGCGCCGTTGATCTTATCCGGGCTGGCAGGGCCGCCGCCAGCGGCAGGCACCCTGCCAGGATGCTGCCGGCCGCCAGGGTCCAGAGCATCGGGTTCACCGAGCCGCCCCATTGCTGCCCCTCGAAAACACGCGGCAAGAGGTTTTGCTGAAGCATGACCACGTTGGACAGGTACCGAAGCGTCTGGCCATTCAGCAGGTAATGCCGCAGCGAAAGCCGAGTCGCGAGAGGCCCGATCACAAGGACGGCGAACAACACGGCGGCGAAGAGGCCGGGCAGGAGCCGGACAGCGCGGCGCTTGATGTAACGGCGCCAGTCTGGGTCTCGCTGCCAGCTTCCAACCAGCAGGAACCCGCTGCTGGCGAACAGCAGGTGCAACCCGATGAAGGCGAATGGTTCGCCCCACAGGCCAGGAGCCAGGGTTCCGGTCAGGATGAAGCCGTTGCCGTAGATCACGACCAGCACGGCGAAGATCCGCAGGGCGTTGAAGTTGGTGTCGGCCTGCGCCAGCGTCTCTGTTGATTTCGGCCGCACGGCGCCCTCCGCGATGAACCGGGCCAAGCCTGCTGCCTGGACATCTTGCCAAACCGGGTCAGGCATCTAGAAGTGGCGCCGGCGATCCAGCAATGGCAGGAATCCAAAGGGCATGACGAATAATCCGGTCGTTGACGCGACCTCCGTCTGGGACCGTCGTTACGAAGCCGGCGACCACGTTGGCGCCAAGCCGGTCATGGAAGGCGATCCGGTCGATTACACCCAGCATAAGTTCCTGTACCAGCACTCCATCGCCAAGCCGCTGACCGGGTCGCTGGACGGCTATAGCGTCGATCATGTGGCGCGACAATTCCTTGTGCCAGCCCCGGCCAAGGTCCTCGCGATCGGCTCTGGCATGGCGTTCATCGAGGAACACCTGGTCGCCAACGGCTTCGCCCAGCACCTGCTGGCCTACGAGATGTCGCATACGGCGGTCGAGGCGGCGAAGCAGCGCGTGATGGACAAGCCTTACGCCGACCGGCTGGAGCTGCGCGCGGGCGACGTGCTGCACGAGAACCTGCCAACAGGTGCCTTCGACGTGGTGTTCGTGCAGGCGGCGATCCACCATTTCGATCGAATCAACGACATGTTCGCGTTGATGCACCGCGTGCTGCGTCCCGGCGGATTGCTGATCTACGACGAGTACATCGGGCCGGACCACCACATGTACGAACCCGAACTGCTGGCGATCATGGATCGCATCGACGAGTGCCTCGCCCCGCAGTACCGCTGGGATCACCTGGCGAAGCAGCGGCGGCGGCATGTGCCCTATCCCAACCTGGAATGGATGCTGCAACACGATCCGTCCGAGGGCGTGCATGCCTCGCGCATCCTGCCGCTGACCTACCAGTGGTTCGACGTGGTGCATCGCGCCGATTTCGGCGGATCGATCATGCGGCCCTTCTTCACCGGCATCCTGCCCAATTTCAATTGGGACGACCCAAAGGACCAGACAATCGCGCGGCTGGTGATCCTGACGGAGCAGTTGCTGACCGAGCGCGGCGTGATTCCGCACTACAACACCAGCATCGTCGCGCGCCGCCGTGACATGCCGCGCCCGCCGTTGACGGCTGAGGAGGCGACGCGCATCAACTACGCAGGCTGGCAGGACAAGGGAACGCCAGCCGAGACCGCCGCGCCGCCACGGCCGCTGGCGGCACGGCTGCGCTCGCGGGTTGGGCACGCGCTACGGACAGCGGGCTTGCGGCGCTGAATAGCAGCCAAGCACGGGAACTGATCAAAGGCTGCCTTCCCGTTGCCGC
>CAXTXZ010000306.1:0-1757 GCA_964248015.1 uncultured Rhodopila sp.
GCGACGCGGCCCTGGCGGAAAGCCTGGCGCGGAGCCATGTGGCGGATGCCAGGACGCGCGTGCTGACGGCGTTGCAAACGTCCAACATCCAGGAAAACATCCCATGACCCCAGTCAACGCCGGCGCTCGGCTCGACCGCCTGCCGGTATCGGGTTTTCACCGCCGGGTTTTCACCCTCGTCGCCATCGGCATGTTCTTCGACGGCTTCGACATCTACATCGCCGGGACCGTGCTGGGCACGACGCTGAAGTCCGGGTTTTCCAGCATGGGGCAGAATGCGGCGTTTGTCTCGATGACCTTTGTCGGCATGATGCTGGGCAGCTTCCTCACCGGCTTCCTGGGCGACAGGTTCGGCCGGCGCTTCACCTATCAGGCCAACCTCGCGCTGTTCGGCCTCGCGTCCCTGGCGGCGGCCTTCGCGCCTGACATGACCGTGCTGATCGGGCTGCGCTTCCTGATGGGCGTCGGCCTCGGCGCCGAGAACGTCGTCGGCTACGCCACCCTGACGGAGTTCGCCCCGGCCGCCTCCCGAGGCCGCTGGCTGGGCTTCCTGGCGGTCGTCGTGGTCACCGGCCTGCCGGCAGCCGTGCTGGCCAGCACCGTGATGGTCCCGGCCTTTGGCTGGCGCAGCCTGTTCGTCCTGGGCGGCGTCGGCGCGCTGGTGGTCTGGTACGTGCGCAAGGCGCTGCCGGAAAGCCCGCGCTGGCTGGAATCCGTCGGCCGCGACGCGGAAGCCGAGGCGCTGCTGGCGACGATCGAGGCCTCGGTGCCGGGTCCGTTGCCCGCCATCGGCGTTGCCTCCGCCGCATCGTCGCGCGCCCTCGGTTCGCTGTTCGCGCCGCCCCTGGCGTCCCGCATGGTCCTGGGCTGCATCGCGTTGATCGTGATCAACACGCTGATCTATGGGTTCATCACCTGGTTGCCGACGTTTTTCGTCAAGCAGGGCTTGTCGATCGCGACCTCCTTCAATTTTACCCTGGTCATGTCGCTGGGCGCTCCGGTCGGGGCGGCGATCGGCGCCTTGACGGCGGATCGCTGGGGACGCAAGCCGATGCTGATCGGCGCCGCCTCGGTGGCGATCGTGTTTGGCGCGATCTATCCGTTCGTGCTCGACCCGGTGCTGCTGCCGCTCGTCGGGCTGGCGCTGACGATACCGATGTATGTGCTGGTCGCCCTGCTGTTCGGCGTCTACATCCCCGAGCTGTTCCCGACCGAGGTGCGGCTGCGGGCGTCCGGCATCTGCAACACCTTTGGCCGGGGCGCGACTATCGTGACGCCATTCGTGGTGGTCAGCCTGTTCACCACCTACGGCGTCATTGGCGTGCTGTCGTTGATGATCGGCCTGCTGCTTGTGCTGATCGTCACTGTCGCGACGCTGGGCATCGAGCCGCGGCGTCGCGGCCTGGAAGAACTGGGGAGCGAACCGCCATTGATTGACAGGCCCGTTGGGGCTGAACAGGTTGTCCGATGAACAAGGCTGCCATGCCTCAAGCCGAGGCGGAACGTCGCCGCAAGTTGCAGGGCCAGGGACGCTACACGGCGGATGAACGGTTCGAGGGAGCCGCGGCGGCGGTGTTTGTCCGCAGCCCGCATGCCCACGCGCGCATCGTGTCGATCGACACGACGGAAGCGGCGGAGATGCCCGGTGTGCTGCGTGTGCTGACCGGCAAGGATTGCCAGGAGGCGGGCTTCGCCAACTTCCCGGTGATTGACCGCGTCGGCAAGGGGCTGGCGATCCCGTTCCGGCCTGTCCTCGC
>CAXTXZ010000306.1:1857-5437 GCA_964248015.1 uncultured Rhodopila sp.
AGCCGGTTCCGCGTGCTGGGCGGCGAGGTCGGCGGCGGCTTCGGCCCGCGCAACATCGCCTATCCGGAGTATGCCGCCGTGATGCTGGCGTCCCGCCTGACGGGGCGCGCGGTGGTCTGGAGCGGCACGCGCGGCGAATCGTTCCTGACCGACATCCAGGGCCGGGGCGTGCGCCTGCGCGGCCGCCTGGCGCTGGACGCGGCGGGCAACTTCACGGCGCTGTCGGTGGCGTACGACGCGGACCTGGGGGCGTACATCTCTCCGGTCGCGGTGTTCGCCAGCGTCAACAACCCGTTGCAGTCGCTGACCGGCTGCTACGCCATCCCGGCGGCGCACGCGGTGTTCCGGGTGATGCACACCAACGCCGTGCCGACAGGGCCGTACCGTGGCGCCGGCCGGCCGGAGATGGCGCTGCTGGTCGAACGGCTGGTGGACATGGCGGCCAGGCGCGTCGGCGTGGACCCCTTCGCCTCGCGGGCGCGCAATGCCATCCCGTTCGAGGCGTTTCCCTGGACCCTGCCCAGCGGGGCGCGCTACGACAGCGGGGATTTTGCCCGGCTGATGCGGACCGCGCGGCAGGCCTCGGATTGGGACGGCTTCGACACCCGGCGGGCGGCTTCGCCTGGCATGCGGCTGGGACGCGGCATGGCATTGTTCATTGAAGTCTCGGGCGGCGGCGCCGCGCCGGATGAGGCGACGCTGACGCTGTCGGCGGCGGCGGGACGGGCGGCGCTGCGGATCGAGACGGTCACCGCAAGCACTGGCCAGTCGCACGCGCGGACGTTCGCGCTGGTCGCCGGGCCTCGGCTGGGTTTGCCGGAGGCGGCGGTCGAATTGGTGTCCTCCGATCCGGCCACCCGTTTGTCGGGGGCGGGATCGTACGCGTCCCGCAGCACCATCGCCGCGGGCAGCGCGGTGGCGCAGGCGGCGGACGCCCTGGCGGGCCGGCTGCGGTCAATGGCGGCGCTGCGGGCCAATTGCGCGCCGGACGACCTTCATCTGGCGGATGAGTGCGTCCTGCGCGCGGACGGCAGCCCGGTTTGCCGGGTCGTTGACCTGCTGCGCGAGCCGATGGCCGAAACCGGGCGCGTGACGCCGACACAGGCATTCGCCTCGGGCTGCCACGTGGCGGAGGTGGCGGTGGACGAGGCCACCGGCGCGGCGACGCTGACGCGCTACCTGGCGGTGGACGACGCCGGCGTGACCATCGACCACCAGGCGGCCGAGGCGCAGATACAGGGCGGCGTCGCGCAAGGCGTGGGCGAGGTGCTGGGGGAGGAGGCGGTGACCGACGCGGCTTCGGGCCAGCCGTACGCGGCGAGCCTGATGGATTACATGCTGCCGCGCGCGAACGACTTCCCGGATTACCAGGTGCTGGCGTGCGACACGCCCTCGCCCTTCAATCCGTTGGGCGTGAAGGGGATAGGCGAGGCCGGCACGACCGGCGCCTTGTGCGCGGTCACCAGCGCGGTGGCGGATGCGCTGGGCGGGCGGGACCTGCCGGCGATGCCGTTCACGCAGGAGCGGTTGTGGCGGGCGCTTCAGGCCCCGGCCAAGGGCGAGGTTTCGTAGTTTCGCAGAAGGTCGGCAGGGTCCTGGTAGATCGCGACGCAGCCGGCCCGGCGCAGGTCCTGCTCGGGGAAGCCGCCCGACAGCACGCCGATCGTGCGCAGGCCGGCCTTTCGCGCGGCCTCGGCGTCATACGGCGTGTCGCCGACCACGATCACGTCGGCCGGGTCGATGCCCGGGAGCTGTTGCAGGGCGGCCTGGAAGATGTCGGGGTGGGGCTTGGATTTCTCCGCGTCGTCGGATGACGTGTTGGCCTGCGCCAGATCGGTGATTTGCGCGATCCGCTTGTAGGTTTCGAGTTCATCCTCCTTGGCCGAGGATGCGAGCGCGACGAGCTTGTTGTCGCTGCGCAGCCGCTGGAACAGGTCCCGCACGCCTGGGAACGCGGTGACCGTGGGCAGGTAGTTGGCCTTGAAGACCTCGCCCCGGTGTTTCTCCAGCGCCTCGCCTTGCTTGGCCAGGTCGTCTTCCGACAGGAAGACGGGCATCAGTTGGTCGCCGCCCTTGCCGATCTGGCCGCGTATGGCCTGGAAGTCGATGGCGTGGCCAAAGTCGCGGAAGGCGTCCTGCCAGGACTGGGCGTGCTGATCGACGGAATCCACCAGGGTTCCATCCACATCGAAGATGATCGCTTTCGGCATCGTCGGGTCCTTGCGGTTCAACGGTTGAACGCTGAAGAGCCGTGTTAGGTCTGGTCACTTTAACGAGGAACGCCCATGCGCAAGAAGTCCGATTTGCCAAGCAAGCCCTGCGCGCGGTGCGGGCGGCCGTTTGCCTGGCGGAAGAAGTGGGAAAAGGCCTGGCCGGACGTGCGGTACTGCTCGGAACGCTGCCGCGGGCAGCGGGCGACAACAGCGGACAGGCCAGCGCACGAACCGAGATAGCCATGGCGGGCCGCACGGTTTATCACCCGTCGCCGTGCCAGACCTGCCCGTCACCGACGCCCTTCCTGCCCTGCGCGCCACGCTGGGCGCCGGCCGCAACGCCGTGCTCGTTGCGCCTCCGGGCACCGGCAAGACCACGCTGGCGCCGTTGGCGCTGCTGGACGCCCCATGGCGCGGCGACCGCCGCATCCTGATGCTGGAACCGCGCCGGCTTGCCACCCGCGCGGCCGCTGCCCGGATGGCGTCGCTGCTGGATCAGCCGGTCGGGCGAACGGTTGGCTACCGGACCCGGCTGGACGGCGCGGGATCGGCGGAGACTCGCATCGAGGTTATCACCGAGGGGCTGCTGCTCCGGCGCTTGCAATCCGATCCGGGGCTGGAGGGCGTCGCGGCGGTCATCCTGGACGAGATCCACGAACGTTCGCTGGAATCGGACCTCGGCCTGGCGCTTTGCCTGGATTTGCAACGCGTGCTGCGGCCGGACCTGCGGCTGCTGGCGATGTCGGCGACGGTTGACGGCGCGCGCCTCGCGGGCCTGATGGGCGCCGAGGTGATCGAGAGCGCCGGCCGCATGTTCCCGGTCGCCGTCGAGCCGGCAGCCCGCGACATCGGCCACATCCGCGATCTGCCGGACGCCGTCGCGCGTGCCATCCGCTCTGCCTTGGCGCGGCATCAGGGGGACATCCTGGCGTTCCTGCCGGGCATGGCGGAGATACGCCGGACGCAATCGGCCTTGGACGGCTGCGACGCGCTGGTGCTGCCGCTGCATGGCGAGCTGCCGCCGGCCGAGCAGGACCGCGCGCTGCGTCCGGCTGATGGCCGCCGCGTCGTGCTCGCCACGTCGATCGCCGAGACGTCGCTGACGGTGCCCGGCGTACGCATCGTGGTGGATGGCGGCTGGCGGCGCACGCCACGGCTGGACCCGGCGACGGGGCTGACCCGGCTGAGCACCGTCCGCATCTCCCGCGCGGCGGCCGAACAACGCGCGGGCAGGGCGGGGCGGGAGGCGCCGGGCTTCGCGGTGCGGGTCTGGTCGCCCGCCCTGCACCGTGGGTTGGCGGCGTTTGACCGGCCGGAGATACTGGAGGCCGAACTCTCCGGCCTTGCGCTCGAATGCGCCGCCTGGG
>CAXTXZ010000307.1:0-1299 GCA_964248015.1 uncultured Rhodopila sp.
CAAGCCCTCCGGCGAACCGCGTTGCATCGCCTCCCGCAGCGTTGCCTTGTAATTGGCGAAGGCGGTCCGCCGCGCCTGCCCAACGCACCCCCACCCGATGCCCATGTCGGTCAGCCGCAAATCCGCGTTGTCGGCCCGCAGGCTCAGCCGGAACTCGGCGCGCGAGGTGAACATCCGGTACGGTTCGGCGACCCCCTGCGTCGTCAGGTCGTCAATCATCACGCCGAGATAGGACAAGGTGCGGTCAAGCCATGCCGCCGGCTGCCCGCCGGCGCGGCGGGCCGCGTTCAACCCGGCAATCAACCCCTGCGCGGCGGCTTCCTCATACCCGGTTGTGCCGTTGATCTGGCCAGCCAGGAACAGGCCGGGCCGCGCGCGCGCCTCCAATCCCCGGCTCAGCGCGCGCGGATCGACATAATCGTACTCGACGGCGTAGCCCGGCCGGACCATGCGGGCCTGCTCCAGCCCCGGAATGGTCCGCAGCATGGCCCGCTGCACGTCCTCCGGCAGGCTGGTGGAGATCCCGTTCGGGTAGATCGTCGTGTCGTCCAGGCCCTCCGGCTCCAGGAAAATGGCGTGGCGGTCCTTGCCGGCGAAGCGGACGACCTTGTCCTCGATCGAGGGGCAGTAACGCGGCCCGCGCCCGGCGATCTGCCCGGAATACACGGCGGAGCGATGGATGTTCTCCCGGATGACGGCATGCGTCGCCTCGGTCGTCGCGGTGACGCGGCATTCGACCTGCCGGTTGTGCAGCCGCGTCGTCAGCGCGCTGAACGGTCGCGGCTCGGCGTCGCCCGGATCAGCCCGCAGGCCGTTCCAGTCGATCGTGCGGCGGTCAAGCCGGGGAGGGGTCCCCGTCTTCAGCCGGCCCAGCGGCAGCCCCAGGCGCAGCATCGACTCCGCCAGCCCCACGGACGGCGCCTCGCCCATCCGCCCGGCCGCCGCCTGCCGCGCGCCGACATGGATGACGCCGCGCAGGAAGGTGCCGGCGGTCAGCACCACCGCGCCGCAGCGCAGGGTTTCCCCGGCTCCGGTCACCACCCCGGCGACGCCCCCGTCCGGCCCGGTCAGCAATCCCTCGGCCGATCCGGCGCGCAGCGTCAGCCCGGGCGTGTCCGCCAGCAGCCCGCGCATGGCCCTTCGGTACAGCGTCCGGTCAGCCTGCGCCCGAGGGCCGCGCACGGCAGGCCCCTTGCTCCGGTTCAGCAGCTTGAAATGGATGCCGGCGGCATCGGCGGCACGCCCCATGAGCCCGTCCAGCGCGTCGATCTCCCGCACCAGATGGCCCTTGCCAATGCC
>CAXTXZ010000307.1:1309-5436 GCA_964248015.1 uncultured Rhodopila sp.
GGGTTGCAGGACATCGCGCCAACCGTGTCCAGCGCATGCGTCAGCAGCAGCGTGCGCGCGCCCGTCCGCGCGGACGCTGCGGCGGCTTCGCACCCGGCATGCCCGCCGCCGACAACAATGACATCAAATTCGCTCATGCGCCGGTTTCTGCCATGGAACAGGCGACGCTGCCATGCCTCAGTGCCGCCCGCCAAAGCAGATCGCTGGAGGGCCGAAAGGTCTGGAGGCGTGAATCTGCTTGGAAAACAATGAGGTATGGCGCACCACAGTCCCAACCGGACTGCGGTGCGCCATAGCGTCCCGGCAGCAAAAAGGCCGGGCGTGAACCCGGCCTCCGCAACCTGTCGGGAAACGGACTAACCGCCGCCGCCCTCAAGGCTAAGCTGGTGGATGTAGTAATTGGGCGGGGTGCCCGGCGAGTTCTGGAAAGCAGCGGCACAGCCTCCAAGGCTGGCGACACTGAACGCCGAGACCATGATCATCTTCACCAAGGTTCCAGCCGAACCAGGCAGGCGCTCCGCGTCGGCAGCCTGGTTAGCCACCGCCGCCCTCAATGCCGGTCTCCTGCGGGCCATGGCCCGTGTCATCATACGGACCCTGATGCGTGCTGTTGCGCAGCGGGGCGGCGGAAGCCGCGGGCGCAACGGCCATGCCCAGGCTCAGAACGGCGAAGGCGGCTAGTACAAACTTTTTCATCGAAACACTCCATCTAAGGTCGGGCGAAATGTCCGGCTTCGATGCTCACCTAGATGGGCCGCCGACACGTCAGGATAACTGACCATTCCGGCATTACATCCATGCGGGAAATGATGAAGTCAGTCTCACGAGGCTGTCATCTTGGCCACCCAGGCAAGAAGCAATCATCCCCGTCCAGCCTGGGCGCCGCCCCTCTTCCGTCCGCTGCCAACCACGCCCATGATGGGCGTCGCGGTCCGCTCGGGCCGCCGATAATAAAGGGAGGTCCGGCCATGGCCGATGGGGCGATCGACACACGCACCGCGCGGGTGACCGCCGAGGAAGCCCTGGCGATGCACGCCAGCGGGCGCCCCGGCAAGCTTGAAACGCGCATCAGCAAGCCGATCACCACGGCGCGCGACCTTTCCCTGGCCTATTCCCCCGGCGTCGCCGAACCCTGCCTGCACATCGCCCGCGACCCCTCGCTCGCCTACGACTACACCACCAAGGGCAACATGGTCGCCGTTATCTCCAACGGCACCGCCGTCCTCGGCCTGGGCAACCTCGGCGCGGTCGCCTCCAAGCCGGTGATGGAGGGCAAGGTCGCCCTGTTCAAGCGCTTCGCCGACGTTGACGGCATCGACCTCGAAATCGGCACCGAGGACGTCGACGAGTTCGTCAACGCCGTGCGCTTCCTCGGCCCCGGCTTCGGCGGCATCAACCTTGAGGACATCAAGGCCCCGGAATGCTTCGTCATCGAGCAGCGCCTGCGCGAGCTGATGGACATCCCCGTCTTCCACGACGACCAGCACGGCACCGCGATCGTCGCCGCCGCCGGCCTGATCAACGCCTGCCACCTGACCGGCCGTTCCTTGCGCGAAACCAAGCTCGTGGTGAACGGCGCGGGCGCCGCCGCCATCGCCTGCGTCGAGCTGCTCAAGGCCATGGGCGTGCGCCCGGACCACGTCATCCTGTGCGACACCAAGGGCGTCGTCTACCAGGGCCGCACCGAGGGCATGAACCAGTGGAAATCGGCGCACGCCGCCAACACCCGCGCCCGCACGCTGACCCAGGCGATGGAGGGCACCGACGTCTTCTTCGGCCTTTCGGTGAAGGGCGCGCTGACCCAGGCGATGGTCGCCGCCATGGCCGACAAGCCGATCATCTTCGCCATGGCCAACCCAGACCCGGAAATCACCCCGGAGGAAGCCCGCGCCGTCAGCGCCGACGCCATCATCGCCACCGGCCGCAGCGACTACCCCAACCAGGTCAACAACGTCCTCGGCTTCCCCTACATCTTCCGCGGCGCGTTGGACGTCCGCGCCAGCACGATCAACGACGCGATGAAGATCGCCGCCGCCGAGGCCCTGGCCAAGCTCGCGCGGGAAGACGTCCCGGACGAGGTCCACACCGCCTCGGCCGGCCGCCGCCTGGCGTTCGGCCCGGAATACATCATCCCCAACGCCTTCGATCCCCGCCTGATCGCCCGCGTCCCGCCCGCCGTCGCCAAGGCCGCGATGGCCTCGGGCGTCGCGCGCAGGCCGATGGAGGACCTGCGCCGCTACGCCCGCAGCCTGTCCGGCCGCCTCGATCCCACCGCCGACGCGCTCGACGCCACCATGGAGATGGTGCGCGACAACCCCCGCAGCGTCGTCTTCGCCGAGGGCGAGGAGGAAAAGGTCGTCCGCGCCGCCGTGGCCTACCGCAACGCCGGCTACGGCCAGCCGATCCTGATCGGGCGCGAGGACCGCGTGCGGATGACGCTGGCCGGCCTCGGCCTGGGCGACGTGGACGGCATGGAAATCCACAACGCCCGCCTGTCCGGCAACAACGGCAAGTACGTCGAGTTCCTCTATGCTCGGCTTCAGCGCCAGGGATACCTGCGGCGCGACATCGTCCGCATGGTCAACCAGGACCGCAACGTGTTCGCCGCCTGCATGGTGGCGACGGGCGACGCGGACGCCATGGTGACGGGGCTGACGCGGTCAGCCTCGGTGTGCTTGGACGACATCCGCCACGCCATCGGGCCGGCCAAGGGCGCGATCCCCTTTGGCCTGACCCTTCTGGTGGGCATGCGCGGCAAGACGATCTTCCTGGCGGATTCGCTGGTGAACTTCCGGCCCGATGCCGCGCAACTGGCCGACATCGCCATCGGCGCCGCCGCCGCCGCCCGCCATCTCGGCCAGGAACCCCGTGTCGCGCTGCTGTCGCACTCGACCTTCGGCGACCCGCCGCACGAACGGGCCATACCGATGCGCGACGCCGTCGCCCTGCTCGACAAGCGCAATGTGGATTTCGAATACGACGGCGAAATGAGTCCGGACGTCGCGCTGGAGGCCTCGATACGCGCCCTGTACCCGTTCTGCCGCCTGACCGGGGACGCCAACGTGCTGGTCGTGCCGGGCCTGCACGCCGCCCACATCGCCGCCCGCCTGGCGCATTACGTCGGCGGAGGCACCACCATCGGCCCGCTGCTGATCGGCATGGAAAAGCCGGTGCAGATCATTCCGATGGACGCCTCATCCAGCCAGATCGTGGATTTGGCCTGCCTTGCGGCCTACCAGGCGGTCGCCCAGTGAAACGGGCGCCGCCGCGCGGCCTTTCTTGCTGTTTCGCAATCAACGGAATCGCAAGGCTGCCCCGGCCCTAGGCCATTGTCTTGGCGAGCAGCATCAGCCAGACTATTCCAGTCAGGCCGATGCTGTCCTGGCGGATCGTCGGAGGGCCGAAAGGCCCGGACGCGTGAACTTGCTCGGAAAACAACGAACCATGGCGCTGGCGCCGCATTGGCAAGGCTCGAAGCCTTGCGGCCCCGTGGTCCTTGCTTGACTTGGCTTGACTTGAGCGCACGGCATCGGTTGCTGTTCAGGCATCGTCGAACGACCTGCGTGCGCCCCGGCCTGGAGCGCCCGCGCGCCGGCAGTGACCCCATGATCCGCGATGGGGCGCCGCGATGGCCAGGACGACCCCAACCTCGGATGCGAATCGCTTTCCCAGGCGAAGTCGCCCAGCCTGGGACAGCGTCAGCGCCGGGCTGAGGCGCCCTAAGCCGCCGCTTCGGCAACCTGCCGCGGCGGCAGGTCGCTCTGCGCCTGGTCGGTGATCATCTCGATCCGGCCGGTGATCTGGCCGCCATCCTCGACCTGGAGGCGGCGGCAGCGGGCGGTGCCCAGGACCTTGCCGCTGCTGCGGACAACCAGGGAGGCGCGCGTGGTGAGCGTGCCGTCCATGGTGCCGGCGATCTCGGCTTCCTCAACCTCGATCTCGCCCTTGAAGACACCGCCCGGCGCGATCGCCAGTTCGCTCGCGTGGATCATCGAGGCTTCGAAAGTGCCTTCGACAACAAGGCGCTCGGCATCCTGGACGGTGCCTTGCACGCTGATCCCGCGGCCAACCACAAGGGTGCGCCGGTCGGCCGGATCACGTGGGGCCGATGGCCGAGCCACCGTGGC